>JBDKKX010000012.1:0-23653 GCA_039795795.1 Bacteroidota bacterium
TTCGCTAATTGAAACTCGTTTTTTTACAATCGTTTCCAGTTGCTCTCGTTCTTTTTCGGATAAATCTACATGATATTTTTTTTCATATACTTTTTTAGGTATTTGGAAATTTCCTCGCAAAAGTAAGGTTTTTATCCGACAGTATTAAGATGAAAGACTACTAAGCAAAAAAACAAAAAAATCCGTATCAATCGGTGAAATCCGTTCAATCCGTACGTCCATTCGTATCACAATGTATCCAAAAGTACAACCTAAAATGCCCCCATTAAAGCTCTAAAAATCCTGTAAATCCTAAAAAATCAATCCCAGTTAATCCCAAAAAAATCCCATTTAATCCGAATTCCAGCGCGCCACAGTAAACTCAACAAACTCATTATCCCTAAAATAAGTCCAAATTTTTCATACCAACGTTCAAAAACCAAAGCATTCACATCCCCAATAATCACCGTAGCTGCCCAAAAATTAGGCATTTTTTGACTGGGTTCAAACGTTTGATTGTCTAAATATTGTAATTTACTCTGTTGAAGGGCGACATCTTTCGGCAAATTTTGTTTCAAGTTTTGATAAAAATGCAGCATAATATTGGAAGTCGAACGGTCTGGAATACTCCACAAACTCATCACCAAACTCGGACAGCCCGAATACGCAAACGCACGCGCCAAACTCATAACCCCTTCGCCGCGTTGCAATTTGCCACTGCCCGTCTGACACGCGCTCAAAACCGCCAATCCACAACGAAACTGCTGCGCAAATAACTCATTGCCTGTCAATAAGTTATCATCTGCTGAATCGCGTTTAGAAAAAATCAATTGAGCTTCCAACGGATTTTTATCATCGGTCATACTGTGCATGCTAAGGTGCAAAATGCCACATTGCGTCGCTTGTTGTAAAAAACAATTTTTAGTCGCAACCCGATTTTTCCAAGTTTTGCCGCCGATGAATTGTTGAATAGAATCCACTTCTTTGGGTGCATGGTCGAGATAACCTAATTTATGATGCAACGTCCGATTCGTCAACGAATCTCGATAATCTATCCCGAAACCACAAAAATTATTTTTGATTTTCAACACCTCCCGATTCAAAACACTGTCTGCAAAATAACTATAAGAAGTGGCGTAAGAACGCAATAAATAAGGCACTTTTTGACTCCGCTTGTCATCCCAATCCGTAGCAGGTTGCGTCAACAACACGTCAAACGGGATGTAACCCAATTTTCCATCCGGGATAATGCGCAAACGAGTCTTTTTTTGGTCTGGATTCAACTCCTTTAATGGCGTTTCTAACAACCATTGATACATCGAATACGCATTTGTCAAATAAGTATTTTTCAATTGAGGATTCGGCGTGAGGAGCGATTCCCGCAATTGTATAATCATCGAATCCAACCGCACTGGCGTAGCAATCGAATATATTTTAATTTGTTGTTGGGTCATAGCGAAGGTGAAAATCGTACTATCGCCCACAAAAAATTCAAGACAAATCATTTCTTTCGGCAACGATTGTTGCAACTTTAATACATTTAAAGGTTGATTTTCAGCATATTTCAAATGGTGATAATTTTGATATTTCGATTCAAGGATTTGTACAAATTGATGCCATTTTTCTTTCGCCTCAAACAATTGTTGTCGAATCGCCTTATCATTTGGCGCGTCATTCGAGGCTTTTTGTTGAAAAGCAATTGCCTCTTTTAACGAACGCTCCTCTTTCAAAATATCTTTTGGAATGCCCGCAAATTGCTTTGCTTTTTCCTCGTGCATCGCCTGTCGCAATGCCACCGCTTTGCTGTGCGCACTCCATTGAAAGGCTTGTAACAGCAACGCAGCATCCTGAGTAATTTTAAATTGTTCATAAGCCGTTTGAATCGCCTTTTCGTAGATGCCAAAATGATTTTCCAACAAATTAAATTTCGATTTATCCTCTTTAAATTGATGCGTAACTTCTTGAATTAAGCTATCTAACGCATTAAAAACAATTAATGCTTCTGTATTTCGCGCCAATCCAAGCAACATTTTAGCCTTTCCAAACAACGGTTCAATCCGTTGCACAGGCGTAAACGTAAGCGTGTCATAAGCATCAATCGCTTGTTGATAATGATTCAAAGCCGTTGAAAAATCATTTTGAGCGGCTTCGGTTGCTGCTAAAATCGTATAAGATTCAGCAATATCATAATGTTTTAAATTACTTTCATGGAAATGACTTCTGATTTTTAAAACATCGTCGATTAAGGGTTTAGCGATTGCAAATTGCTGCATTGAAAGATGCGTTTTAGCCATTTCCAACCCAATATTTGCCGTTTGAAGGCTATCTTTTTGATAAAATTGCAATGATTTTTGGAATAATTGCAATGATTTTGGCGCATCTACCTGTCGTTGCAAGATGGCTAAATTGTGATAACAAGCTGATATATTAAAACTATCCTGTCTTTGTTGGAATAAAACAAGCGCGTGTTGATAAGCTTTCGTTGCTTTTTGGGGTTCATTCGATTGGGCGTAAGCAATCCCTAACTGTTGGAAGCAATCCGCATAATTATGTTCATTGGGTTTGAAATAAGGAATTGCGATAGGATACGTTTCCAAAGCGCGCTGCAAATCCCCCTTTTCTCGATAACAACGCGCTAAATCTTTATACGTATATCCTAAAAAAACAGAATCTTTTTTGGGCATTTGTAACAAGATTTTCAAAGCGTTTTCCAAATAAAAAGAGGCTTTTATATATTCTCCTTTTCCGACATGTGCTACGCCCATAACGCTATAACTTTTAGCAATCGCACCATGATTCGGCGGCAACAACTGTTTTCGGATAGATAACGCCGAATCGTAATAGATTAATGCTTCTTTATAATGCTGATGATTGCTGTAATTGACCCCGATTTTGTGAAAAATAGAGGCAATTAACGTATCTTGAACCCCTAATTTTTGTTGCGCTTCATACAAAGTTTGCTTTAAAATAGAATCTTTTTGAAAAAACGAACCCGTTTTCAACAGCTTTTGCCAAACATAAGCATCATACGCAACCTTTCTTGTTTTTTGAAATTGCAAAAAACAGATGGATAATAATATTAATTTAAATAGCACTTTTTTCATATTGTTTGTTTTTCAGAACAAAAATACTAAAAGTACCCAGAAATCCATTTTCTTTTTTTACTGTATTAAAGTGGCTGTCTAAAAAGAGAAATCACAAAATATTATTCGGTTACGATACGATTGGAACACAGAGGACACGGATTTTACAGATTTGCACGGATTTTCGGCACAGATTAAACAGATTAAACGAGATTTTCACAGATTTTTAATGCTTAAAATCAAAAAAATCTGTGAAAATCTCGTTGAATCTGTTCAATCTGTGCCGATTTTACCCTTTTAAGACAGCCAATTTAGCGCGTTATCGAAGCTTATTGTTTCACTATTTTTTGCGTCAGAAGGGTATCTGCACATTTGATTTGAACTAAATAAATGCCTTTTGGAACGGCATTCGCCAACCATTCTAATTGATTATCTCCTTTTTGCAAAATAACATTTTGATTGTAAACCATTTGCCCCACTGTATTTTGAATCAAAAGTTGCGCGGTGGCAGATTCCATACTTTTGAGCTGGATTTGGACACGTTCCTCAAATGGATTTGGAACTACCGTTAAACCTTCAATGTTATCATTCAACAATAAATCATTATTTATATCTTTCGATTTGATACAACCTAACGCTCTACCAATATTTAATACACTTCCTGTCAAACTTAAATTTTGCCAAGTCGCATTTGGCGTACCTGTCCGCAAAATAATATCTTTGATAGCACTCGGATTCCACGTTAATTTTGTACCAAGCAATGCCGCCGTTGCCGTCACAAAAGGCGTTGCCATAGAAGTCCCATTCATATATCCGTAACCCCCATTCATCAGTGCGCTGCGCACCCGCACTCCCGGAGCTGCAATATGCACAGACTTACCCCCAAAATTGCTAAATGCCGCTTTCTCTCCATTACAATTGCTCGCACCAACAATAATTACATTGGGACTATTAGACAACGCAGCAAAAGGAATCGCCGAATTATCATCCAGATTCATTGTCGCATTGCCCGCCGCGACCACGAAAAGCATATTCTGTCCTAAGGTATTGACAACTTCGGTCAAAATAGATTTATTATTGATGGATTTTCTGGTGGAACGGCTCAAACTCAAATTAATAATTTTTACTTTTTGACCCGCTGCATAATCAATCGCCGATAAAATAGACCGCAAAGAACCACTACCTCGTGCATCTTGGGTTTTCAAATTCATCATCGTTATATTCGGATTATTCGCTGTCACTTGTGCGATAATCCCACTTACGTGACTTCCATGATTATTATCATCTATATTTAAATTATTGTTAGACACCCAATTCCATCCTGCAACATCATCTATGTATCCATTTTGGTCGTCGTCCAATCTATTATCAAGCTCGGTTCGGTTAGACCAAATTTTGTTGGTGAATAAAGCATGTCGCGGTACGAACTTGCCTCCGCTATACGTCCCAGCAATGCCACAATCGATGACAGCTACCACGACTGGATTACTACTTTTTATATTACAACCATTCAAATAAGTGGGACAATCCGGCAATGGACTTGGAGCTACTTCCGAAAGAGTAGTCGGATCCAGTGGCGGTTCGTTGTCCATGCCGTAATCTGGGTCCGACGTGACGACCGTACCCGTACCATTTGCATTATTACTTACATCAATCATAGTGGATAAAAGCGTTCCGTTCGGAAGTCGAACGGGTAAGCTAATCTGCCATACATTTATCCCTATATTTTTTAAAACAGCAATTTCTTTTGCTTGATAAAGGTTCTGTAATGCGATACGCTGGGTTTGGGACGCAGCGGGGTCGAAACGAACCAATAAAATATTCGAGTTTACTATATTGTCTAACTTTTGCGCAGTCAGTTGACGGATGCTGAATAGCGTGAGTAAAATAAAATACGTTGCCTTTTTCATTTTGAGTATTGTCATGAATAATATTTGCTTTTTGAATCCTTTTACTTCTATAATGAAAAATAAAAGCAGGGTTAGGACGCAAATAAAAAAAAGCGTAACTTTTTTTTTAGTTACGCTTTTACAAGATGAAAAAGGAATCTTTGAAAAAATCAATTCTATTTTAGTGGAGCTGAAAAATCTACTGTGAGGGAACTGCCACTGTCTTGAATAGCATAGCTACCTGCTGGAATCGTATATGCCGAAACCCCTAATTGCTTGGCAACATCTGCTGGTATAGTAAACGCTTCTTCGATTAAGAAGCGACCATTTGATAAAGATTTATTCAAGGTCGTTTTACTTAAGGTGTTTTTACCAATAGTAAGCGATAGTTTTTTGTTGATTAATTGTGCAGTAGAACTCTCTTCAGGTAATAGTCGCTGCTTAAGCTCAATAGAAAGACTACAAATCCCAAATCCTGCGCAACCTTTACTGGCTCTGCCGAAAGTGACAGAAATTTTGATTCTACTCGTTGCTGTTGTTGTTGTTGTTGGGTCAATCGGATTTACATCCACACCGCCGCCGCCATTCGGGTCAGTTGTTTTGTAACTAACAGTAGGCAAGTTGTTGCCGCTTTGATTTGCTGTGGTTTGTGCGGGTGCCGCTTCGGTTGGTTGAACGACGGTTTCTTTGTTACAAGATACCAAAAAGACCATAATGATGGCAGATAAAATGCTAACGATTTTTAATTTGAATTGCATGATTAAAAAAAAAATTTAAATGGTTATGAATAATGGTGCAAGTATTCTTTGTAACTTGCTTTCATAACTATAAGGAAAGGTTGTAGGAGGGTTAGATAATTTTAAGCAAAAAAAATATTTTTTTTAAAATAACATTGATAATCAATGAATTACAATCAAAAATATTTTTTTTAAAACAAAGTTCGCTAACTCAATGCCTGTTTTTCATTATAGGAATAGCAGTCAGTTTTACAAAAAATTTAACCAAACAGGATGGAAAAACAAAACTTTGGACTCACTGAAAACGAATTCAACCAATTGCTCGAACGGTTACAAACCGAAGGCGATGAAACGTTGATTGAAATCATTTTTAAAACCCAATATGTGCCGTGTCGCAAATTATTGATGGAAAAATATCATGCGTCTTACGACAATGCGCATGATGTTGTCATGGAATTGCTCCTTAAATTCAGATTGGATTTAATTCAGAACAAATTGCGTTACAATAATTTAGTTTCTTTTTTTAAAACGGCGGCTTGGCAACAATATATTCACGTTTCGCGGGAAAGTAAGAAATGTGTGTTCCTCAGCGCGCTGGAATCGGATGCTGTACAACTTGAAGATGATTCCGTTTTGGTCGATAATGCGTTGAAAGTGCAAGAAGCGATTCGGATTGAACCTGTGATTCGGAAAGCCTATAAAGCCGCTTATGAATCTTTATGCGCTTATTGCAAAAAAATAATTGATGTATATTATATTCATAATCAGTTGGTTGAAGAACAAAAAAAATTGACTTGGAATGACATGGCGCAAATGATGCCCAAGAATGAATGTGGCTGCTCCACCAAAAATAAACCGCAAAAAGAGGCGCAAACGCCTGGTGCCATGAAAACGCAGGCAAACGCGATTCGCAAAAAATTGAAAGAAAAAATGGAGTTGTCTTTGAATGCCAAGTCCGAAACCATTCTTTCGTATTTGTATCAATTAGTAAAAATTTAAAATCAATCGCTTATGAATCATGATTTATCATCCAATTACTTGAACCATAAACTTTCGGAAGCCGAAGAATTGGCGTTTGAAAAACAATTGCATCACGATATGATTAAAAATCGGTATGAACAATTGCTTGTAAATGAAGGGCTTCACGTTCCGAAAGAACCTCCTTTGCAAATTGTGCATCGAAAAAAGTATCCGATGTGGAAAGCGGCAGCGGTTTTAGCAGTTGTGAGTCTTGCGGGATGGCAGGTTTGGAAAACACAGTTGCCTGCTAAAATGCCGAATTTGAATGCGGAGGTACAACAATATTTGGCACAAACGGCTGAAATCCCGCAAACGCGTATGGGCGCGACGACGCAGAATGAAGTGAATTGGGCTGCGTTTAAACAGGCGTATGCTGCTAAAGATTATGACAAAGCAATCCATTTAATGGAGGCGATTGAACCCAAAGCGCAAGATGAATCTTATTATTATGGTTTATGTTATCTTTATAAAGGGGATGGTGAATCCATGAAGGCAATCCTGCATTTGAAGGAAGCGTTGAAATGGGGGAAAAAAGAAGCAGCTTGGTATTTGGCTTTGGCGCAGCTGAAACAGGGGGATACGGTTGCAGCAAAGCAATCTTTACAACAATTTTTAGGTTTTGATTTGGATTGGAAACGGGCAGAGGCTGAAGTGCTTTTGAAAAAATTGAATTAGTTTATCCATGGTGATACGTTGGAATTCGGATTAAATAGGATTTTTTGGGGATTAAATGGGATTGATTTTTTAGGATTTTCAGGATTAAAGGGGATGTTTCATTCGGTGCGAAAAGTAGGTTACAAATTGTGATACGAATGGATGTACGGATTTCACGGATTTCATCGATTGGTACGGATTTTTTTTTTTTTTTTGGATTTCGAGCAGGAACTCCAAAAAAAAATAAAAAAATCCGTACCAATCGGCGGAATCCGTGAAATCCGTACATCCATTCGTATCACAATGTATCCAAAAGTGTACCCTAACCCTTTAATCCTGAAAATCCTAAAAAATCAATCCCATTTAATCCCAAAAAAAATCCTATTTAATCCGAATTCCAACGCCCTCAACGTCCCTAAGCACTACAAGACAAACAATTCGGGTCATTCATATCACAAACCTCATTTGCCGCTTCCGCCAATTGCTTGGCACTCAAAACATTGAGTTGAGGATTTTTAGCAGCAATCGCAGCAGCCAAATTGGATTTAGCAGGTTTTTGAGTCACCAATTCCGATTCATTCACAAACCGACGTTGGTGTTTCGCCGAAAGCGTAAACTTAATCGGGTCAACCGCCGCTTTGGAACGCAAATAATACATCCCCGTTTTCAAACCTTTCTGCCAAGCGTAAAAGTGCATGGAAGATAATTTTGAAAAATTCGGATTCTCTACAAATAAATTCAGCGATTGTGATTGGCAAATAAACGCGCCTCTATCCGCCGCCATGTCGATAATCGACCGCATCGACAATTCCCAAGTCGTCCGATACAATTTTTTCAAATCCTCTGGAATCCCATCAATATGTTGAATGGAACCGTTTGCAGCAATCAAAACTTCCCGCGTTTCCTCGTTCCACAAGCCAAAACGAATCAAATCATTCAATAAATGCTTATTGACGACGATGTGTTCGCCCGACAACGTGCGCCGCGTGTAAATATTGGACGTATAAGGTTCAAAACATTCATTATTCCCCAAAATTTGCGAAGTCGAAGCCGTCGGCATCGGTGCAACCAATAAAGAATTGCGCGCCCCGACTTTCATAACTTTATGTTTCAAACTCTCCCAATCCCAGCGTTCAGACGGCTTAATACCCCATAAATCAAATTGAAATTGCCCTTCACTCAACGGAGAACCTTTAAAAGTCTCATAATGCCCTTCTTTTTCCGCCAAAGCGACGGATTCCGTCATCGCACCAAAATAAATCGTTTCAAAAATAGCCTTATTCAAAGCCCGCGCTTCCGCCGAATCGAAAGGAAAACGCATCAAAATAAACGCATCTGCCAATCCTTGAACGCCTAATCCAATCGGGCGATGCCGCATATTCGACTTGCGCGCTTCTGGAATCGGGTAATAATTCACATCAATTACTTTATTCAAATTCCGCGTCACGACTCGCGTTACCTCGTATAATTTATTGAAATCAAATTGATTATTCGTTACGAATTTTGATAAATTGATACTCGCTAAATTACAAACAGCACATTCATCAGGCGCAGTGTATTGAATTATTTCAGTACACAAATTGGAACAACGAATCGTACCTAAATTTTGCTGATTCGATTTTTTATTTGCCGCATCTTTATACAATATATATGGTGTGCCCGTTTCAATTTGAGATTCCAAAATCGCAAACCACAATTCTTGTGCTTTAATGACTTTTCGAGCGCGCCCTTCTTTTTCGTACTTGTGGTAAAGGGCTTCAAACGCGCCGCCATAAGAATCGTACAATCCAGGAGCTTCATTCGGACAGAAAAGCGACCAATCTCCGCCTGCTTTCACCCGTTCCATGAATAAATCGGGAATCCACATCGCATAAAATAAATCTCTTGCCCGCGCTTCTTCTTTACCATGATTCTTTTTCAATTCCAAAAAGTCAAAAACGTCGGCATGCCAAGGCTCCAAATACATCGCAAACGCGCCTTTTCGTTTGCCGCCGCCATTGTGCGCAACACCTACGTGCGTTACGTAACTATGATTCGGCAATACTTCAAAGTCAACAACAACGCCATCATAATCTTTACTTGATAAATGATTGATTCTTGAATAGTTGCTATTATTATGTGTAAAGTATTCAATGGCTTCGACTTGTGGCAAACCAAATAATTCCGCGATGTCTGCAACGATTGGAATTTTCAAGAAACAAACTTCATTTTCAATCAAACCCGTCGTCAAAATGCCAAATCGCATCAACATAAAACGCACACTTTCAATCACTTGTCTGGAAGTCGTTGCGGAATTCAACCCAAAACAAGCTTCGGTTTCAAGGATTCCTTTAACGATTTGTAAAGTTTTCTCTTTCGGCAAATGCAAAAAATGAGCATGAATCGCTTTCGCACCTGTGGCATCATACATCAGCGTCCGATTGAATTTAAATCCAATATGTGCAGACCATCTGAAACAAATATTTTGTTCGTTGTCGGTTTTAGATTCCGTCCAACGAATACCATTTTCATATAAATAATTTTTTATAAACGCAATTTGATTGGTATCAACAGGTTGCGTCAAATGCGCATAAATTCCATCTTTTGAAATCTGTCCATTCGCAAGCATCATCCCGTAAAAACGGCAATCGTCCAAACTATAATGCAAAATATCGCAGCTATATGCGGGAATCGGAAACGCTAATAAATCATTTTCAGTCAAATCTTTCGCTTCAACCCATTCCGTTTCGACGTGACCTACAGCCAAACGATTTGTAATGGTTTGAAAATCAATGTTTTTGGGCTGATTCCGAATCACTAAAAACGGATGTTCGGGCGTAACTGAAATCGGTTCAATAGATTGATTGACCTGGATATGAATCATTTTGCCTACATAATGTTGTCTCAACAACCGATCTACTTTATTAAAACTGCCGTCGTGTGTCAATAATTCATCTTCGGGCACAATTTCATCAATGCGCTTGATACCCGATTTCGTATATATAATGGTGTCTGGATGAAAACATTGATCTACATAACGCGCTGTTTCGTTGAAAACGCGCAACATTGGCACTAAACCATTGGATTTGCCACCCGTTCCGCGAATATACGAGCCTTTTGCCCGAATTGAATGCACTGCCAAGCCAATACCACCCGCCGATTGAGAAATTTTCGCGCAACGCGCCAACGTTTCATAAATCGCAGGAATCGAATCGCCATCGCCACTCATCGAAAGCAAAAAACAAGAAGACATTTGCGGTTTCGGCGTACCCGCATTAAACAACGTCGGGGTGGCATGGATAAACCATTTTTCCGACATCATCGAATAAGTTTCAAGCACTGCCGCCATATTATCGCCATGAATGCCCACCGCCGCCCGCATCAACAATTGTTGCGGACGTTCGACGACTTTACCATTCATCCGCAAAAGGTAAGAACGCTCCAACGTCTTAAAACCAAAATAATCAAAATCATAATCCCTATCATAAATGATAGCAGAATCTAATTTATCCTTATGTTTTTGAATAATTTTATGCGTTTCATCCGAGATTAAACCCGCTTTATCGCCCGTTTTAGGGTCAATATAGTTGTACAACTCGCGCATCGTGCGGCTAAACGACTTATCCGTATTTTTGTGCAGGTTAGAAACCGCAATCCGCGCTGCCAAAGTCGCATATTCAGGATGTTGCGCCGCCATGGTCGCCGCCGTTTCAGCAGCGAGATTATCTAATTCGGTGGTCGTAACCCCATCATACAAGCCTTGAACCACTTTTCGGCTGATTTCCACAGGCTCAATATAATCGGGATTCAACCCATAACACAGTTTTTTAACACGAGCCGTGATTTTATCAAAACTCACATCTTCGCGCTTGCCCGAACGTTTTATAACTTTCATTATTTAAGATTTAATGACGAATGATGAATGATGAATGATAAATGATGAATGATGAATGATGAATTTTATCATTCATCATTTATCATTCATCATTTATCATTCATCATTCATCCTTCATCATTCATTAAAAATCTTCTTCTAAGGTGAAAACTTGTTTATCTTTTTGGGTCATCACGCCCGCTTTTTGATAATCGCCAACCCGTTTTTCAAAGAAATTGGTCTTGCCTTGCAACGAAATCATCTCCATCCAAGGAAACGGATTCGCCGTATGATAAAACTTATCATTGCCCAAGGACAATAACAACCGATCCGCCACAAATTCAATATATTCGGTCATCATCGCCGCGTTCATGCCAATCAAATTGACAGGCAAAGCATCCGTCACAAACTCTTTTTCATATTCCACCGCTTCCGTAATAATTTGTTCGACCTCTTTTTCCGACAATTTATTTTCCAACATCGAGTACAACAAACACGCAAAATCGCAATGTAACCCTTCATCCCGACTGATTAATTCATTACTAAACGTCAATCCGGGCATCAAACCGCGCTTTTTCAACCAATAAATGCTGCAAAAACTCCCTGAAAAGAAAATCCCTTCCACCGCCGCAAACGCAATCAAGCGATGTGCGAACGTCGGCGCGTGTTCAATCCAGCGCAATGCCCATTGTCCTTTTTTGGCAACACAAGGCACATTTTCCAACGCGTTGAACAAATAATCCTTTTCGTGCGGGTCTTTAATATAGGTGTCGATGAGCAACGAATACGTCTCGGCATGAATATTTTCAATCGCCACTTGAAACCCGTAGAAACACCGCGCTTCTGGAATTTGGACTTCACGCATGAAATTCAATACCAAATTTTCATTCACAATGCCATCGCTTGCCGCAAAAAACGCCAAAACATGCTTAATAAAATGCCGTTCATTGGCACTCAAGTTTTGCCAATCGACCATATCGGCACTTAAATCAATTTCTTCTGCCGTCCAGAAAGACGCAACAGCCTGTTTATACATTTTCCAAATATTGTCGTATTGAATTGGGAAAAGTACGAAACGACTCTCATTTTCACGCAAAATAGGTTCTGTCATGTTTTTAAAATTTTATATCTAAGAGAAATCTTCATTTTTGCTATCCTCACAAAAAAATACCTACCTTTTGAGTACAAAAGGCACCTTTCGCGGGCATAAAAATCAAAAATGCTGTTTCTTTTTTTTTAAATTGTCTGTTTTCTAAACAATGGCTTTATTTGGATTTGGAAGCTGCTTCTCTCGCTGTACGTTATCAAAAAAGTTAGCTCGATGCTTTTTCGACACTAAGGTATGACGATGTAAGGTTTCCCAAAAAGAAAAGTTATCCACAAAATGTGGATAACTTTATTAATGATTTGATAATCAAGATTTTAGAATTTTTGAACGGCTTGCAAGTTGCTCCATTTATCCATTCCTTTGGGCGGCATTAAATAAAACACACAGCTAAAAGGAAGCCTTTTTGGATAACTTTATAAATAAATTAAAAAAATATTTTTAAAAAGTACCAATAGACCAAACGCAATCTTCTCCTGGTTCAGGAACGGCACCTGGAGTAATTCCAATGCGACAGGAAATAATATAAACCGTGTCGATGTAATTCATTTTTTGATGTTGGTTAATTGTGTAATACACTTCACACTTCAATTTGAAACGGGTTTCGTTTGCGACTTCCATGGCAAATCTGGAAGTTCCATTCGGCTCTATAAAACAATATTCAAAATCTGTTTTTAAAGGTAGTTTGGGTTGAATTTGGCAACTATCCGAATAGATTTTCTCTAAAGTTCCGAATCTTACTTTTTGTATTTTAAGAAAATGGTTTGTATCAAGATTAAAAAACTGAATGCCATACGTTGTGGGATATTTAGGGTTATGTAATACTTTTATTTGTAATTCTGTTGTGTCATAAACAGGTACTGTAGGCAGTACGACATTTTGATGTACCAGTGTTACGTTTTTTACCAAAGGAGGTCTATAACAAAACAGTAAGCCACAAGCAATATATAAATAAATTAAAAATAATCTCCTATTATTAAGTAATTTCATAAATGCATTTTTTAATTTTACCCCACAAAGTTACAATGGTTTTTTGGGCAAAACTGGGTAAAAATGGGTAAAGTTGGGTAATTGTTATTAGGTTGGATTGGGTAATTGTCGTTTGTATAGGTCTATATGACCCGCTTAAAATTCACGCGCTGAATCAAGTGACTGGTTTTAGTAATATATCTACGAACAATCAAGACGTAGTTTATACAAAATTCCAACGTCCTGAGAAAATTACAGAAAATGGAAATGAATTGACCTACACTTATGCGGCGGATTACGAGCGTCGAAAAGCAGTGCTTAAAACCAATGGAGCAACGGTTTATACGCGGTTATATTTTGGAGATTATGAGATTACAACGCGGAATGGAGTCAATCAATATGTTCATTACATTGCGGGTGGGGACGGGATATGTGCGATAGCGGTGAAAGAGGGGAACAGTGCCTTTAATTTCTATGTGCCGTACACCGACCACTTAGGTTCGATTTTGACAGTTACAAATACGAGTGGTACGGTTGTCGCAGAACAAAATTTTGACGCATGGGGTCGAAAGCGGAATCCCACGAATTGGGGCTATGCTAATTTTCCAACGAATCCAACTTGGTTGTACCGAGGTTATACAGGACATGAGCATCTGCCAGAGTTTTACCTCATTAATATGAATGCTCGGTTGTATGACCCTGTGCTTGGAAGAATGCTAAGTCCCGATAATTATGTAAGTGTCGGCGGCTCGCAGGGGCTGAATCGTTATACTTATGCGAATAATAATCCGTTGAAATATACCGATCCAAGTGGCAACTTTATACCTGCCATGATTGTGGGTGCAATGATAGGTGCAGCTATTGATATAAGTATTCAAGTATCCTCCAAGGGTTGGCGCCATGTTAACGTGACTCAAGTTGGAATAGCTGCATTATCTGGTGCTGTTGGTGGCGGAGTTGGAGCATTAGTAGGGGGAAGTGCTGCCCTTGCGACCAGTAGTCTTGTAGTACAAGGTGCTGTATCTGGAGCAGCAGCAGGAGCAGCGAGTGGGTTAACCTCAGGTTTAATGAATGGTCAGACGGGTTGGGATTTAGCTAAAACAACTATCATTGGTGCGGGTGTTGGTGCCGCTATGGGTGCAGGTACTGCTTATATAAAAGGTCGCTTTTTTCCATCTAAGACCAAAGCAGGTACACCTGCCATTTCTGAACCTACTAACGGTGCCAGAGGAGGTAGTATTGAGGTTGGAACAATGACAAGCGAATTTCCAGCGATTGATAAATCTTTTGTTGAAGGTGGAAGCTATGACCCTTATTATGATACGCCACATGCAGGGATTCCAATGACACCAACTGGCGAAAAATTAGCCTTAGGTTTGCGAGAAGACTTAAGTAGATTTACAGATTGGCTTGGTGGTATTAATTATAAGAATCTGTCTACCACTAACGTAACTCCTCATAATATCTTCAAGGCGATGGAAAATCCTAATAATACATTACATTATAATTTAACAGATTTTAAGTTTGATAAGTATCAGTCATATATTAATAGTCCACAATTGAATATAGATGCACCGACAGCAAACAATTATTCCAATTGGGAACTTTTTCACATTTATAATAATAAATGGTTGAATAGAGTTACTTTTTATGAGTATGTGAAACCGCAAAACATATTCGGTAAGGGTACATATAGGATAGTACAACCACCATTTTAAAATTTAAATATGATGCAATTTAAAAGTGAAAATTATTTTCAACCTTGGATCTACATAGTCAGTCATAGTCAAATGATTATTAGAAACCAGACATACCCAAGTGTTAGAGGTGAAACGGATCCGATTTGCGATACTATAGATATTGAATTTTGGGGAATTGATTATATAAATATTCCTACCAGTTTTCGGGGTATTGATATACAAATCGAATCGAATCCTTCAACGCTTCTTCAAGATTATAAGAAGAAATGGGGTGGTGTTAAAATATTTAAAATTATTTCAGAGAAACAAATATACCATATTATTGCTGCGGGTTGTGTGGTAGGTAAAAGTCACTGGGTTAACGAAGATAGACTTAGTAATTTTTCACTTAAATATGATGAAGTGCTTATGAAGTTCTAAAAATAAGATGTTACGTGAGTGTAAAGCGGTGATTGAGAGAACTCAAAATCACCGCTTTCGGTGTTTCTTTTTGCCATGCGGACATTTCGGTTCGATTGTAACGGTGACAGATGCGAGCGGTGCAGTCGTGTCGTTATCATTCTTTACGCCTAATGGAATGCGAGCAATTGATATTTCAAAAGTTTATTTTCCTCAATTAAGTGCTTAGATAATCAAATAGATTTTCATACAACAAAGCGGTGATTTGAGTTCTCTCAATCACCGCTTTTGGCGTTGTTGAAATAGCGGGACCGAAACTTTTTAGTATTCAAGAACTTCCATTTATGGTATCGCAAGCAGATACTTTTGGAGTTGTTGCGTCTAATGCGACTGGTTCTAAAAAATTATATTTGGATAGCTCCAATCATTTGACTTATTTCGATGATAAGCTAAATTTAAAGTGTTCATTATCTGCTTCAAAAGATAATAATACATACCCAAAAACATATACTTTGTTTTACAATGCGTTATGTCTTTCCATTAGAGCCCGTGATACGAGCAAGGTGCTTCCTACCTACGAATCCATCTTGCCTGATTTTGAAGCCTATGAAAAAACGGGATTATTTAAGGCTATCGTAGAGAAATACTGTAAATAACCTCAGTACAGGACAAAAAAAATTACAGGAGGCATTTTTTTAATTTTTGCAAAAAAAATGCCTCTTTATTCTCTTTCTTTGCTTGATTCAATCCATGTAAATTATTTCCGAAAAGGCAATTGATTCACGCGCCGACCACAAACATAACCTTGTCGCAATCCTTCCTCTGAATCTTGCCGTACGTGCACGCCTAACGGTATCCGTGAATAAGCATTTTCAGCCGCCATATCATAAAAAGATTCATACGAACGCGGCGTACTACCCGCAAAATCGGTACGACCTTCATGGCATTTGTCTGTCAATTGGTAGTTCGCACCAAAAATACTCACCAATGCTTCTGCCGCCGCCCCACTCAGGGCTGCATGTCCAGAAGGATAACCCGGAAATGGCGGCGTACTCGGCAAAAAACCATTGGTCGTCAAATTCTTAATATTCCAAGTTGGACTAATTAGTTTTTGAATGTACGTTACAGGACGTTCCGTATTATACAAATATTTGGAGTACCAACACGCCACTGTCGCATCATTCAATGCCAAACCGACTTTTGCAGCCGCTAAAACAGCCGTTTCAAGGTTGGATTTTTCAATATCCATCACTTGATGTAAAATCGCTATCCATCGGGCAGGCGGCGAAAACGTAAATCCAAGCACGTCGTCACTCCAAAATTCTGCAATCCAGCGATTTTCGGGCGTTTGCGGCACAGTCGTCGTGTAAACTTCCAACATTTGCGTATAATAAGGTGAATTTTTGTCTTCGGAATACGCTAACGGTGGACGTGCTATTTTATCTGCCTCTTTAATCGCAAAAGTACGCACTTGTCCCCAATGCGGAAACAACGCATTTTGATTACCGGGAGCGGTTTTTTTCCACAGTCCAGCACCGACAGGCGGCACATAATTCGGATCGGTTGGTGCTAAATGCATATTGTGACCCAATAGATCCGTTGCAGCAAACGCAAAAACCGCCTCTCCTACTCGCTTGCCATAAGCAACAGAACGGTCTGCAATTTCTTTTGTGGGCGCGGCAACGCGCAATTCATCTTCGATGTTGGTTTCCAACGCGGCAATGCTAAACATATCATTAGGTTGCACATTCGGGAAGAATTTTTTAAACAAGGTCGCATAAGTAGCATGCACCACCAAATCCCATTGATAGATTTTGCCCGCTTCCACCGCAGGAATCCGCAACGCAGGATATAAATGCGCAATGGATTGATGGTGGGTCATCGCAGGTGCACAACTTTCATACGCTGCCAAACCCATATAGCCCAAAGCCCGTGCATCAGGACAAGGGCGATACCCTGCCGCATTGCGGTCTATCAATAAAAATAAATTGTTCCATTTTTGGACAACGTCGGCATTATAATCTTTAACCGTTTTAACATTCGTA
The DNA here is from genome assembly GCA_039795795.1 of Bacteroidota bacterium. Taxonomy (GTDB): domain Bacteria; phylum Bacteroidota; class Bacteroidia; order Chitinophagales; family Saprospiraceae; genus JAAFJT01. The sequence continues at coordinate 17,434 of JBDKKX010000012.1, forward strand.
GGAGTAACCTCTGTATTGTCCTTACAAGCCGTCGAAAAAAGGAGCAAACCCAAAGCAAAGGATAGAGCGTGTAATAGATTTCTCATGATAAATGGTTTTTGAATTGGTTTAAAATTGAATGTTTGTTCATTAAAGTTTGTTTTATTCAATCATTTAATATTGTGAATTAAAATAATGTTTTATTGAAAGTTGAATGATTTCATTGGAATTATAAGTTACAGACGCAAAACTATTACCTAATTTTTTATAAAAAAAGGGTTTAACAAAAAAATGATTCTTTTTTTTGAAAAAAAATTACCTACGAATCAATACTTTACTGTAAGTTTGTCGTCTGTATGAAAAAATAAGAATCGTGCTTAAAAAAGTAACTTCTATATTATTGCTTTCGCTGCTACTTTTCAATGTAGTTGGCTATTTTGCCCTCTTCGCTTACGAACAGGAGCAGGCGAGACATATACAGTTACAAGAAATGCCTAACTCAGCATTTAAATTGGTTAAAATATTGGCTTCCACCTACGTACATCTTGAAAATACAGCTTTTGATTATCCCGATGAGCAATTTACGGTGGAAGGTAAAACGTATAATTTGGCAAAAAAACGCATTTTAAACGATACTTTAGAAATTTACTTGCTCAATAATGTCAAACAGGATGAATTAACGGCAGCTTTTAAGGATTATATGGAGCAAAATATTTTGACGAAAAGTTTGCCAACGCATAAAACGCCTTTTAAAATTGCACTGAAAGATTTTTTGAAAAATTGTGTGATGAATCCATCCCACTTATTCGATATTCGGTATCAAACTGTTGCCGTTTTGCTCGAAAAAGAAGATAATTTAGCTCTAAATGATTCTTTTTTCGAGCTTGTTGCCCTTTCTATTGTGCTTCCTCCGCCCGATTCGGGCATGCTCGCTGCGTAATTTCATTTCTTATGTTGACAATCGGTTGGATTTGCACGAGGTGACTCGTTCGAGTTCCTTCGTTTGCACGCGAACCTTTCAAAAAACGCTTTTTGAAGGGTTTATAATCGCTCTTTTAGAGAAGGACGATACGATTGGAACGCGGATGACGCGGATTCTGGCAGATTGGCACGGATTTTCATTTGAATTGACCTTCAAAACCGTCTATTCAAATGAAAAAATCCGTGTAAACCGCCCAATCCCTATCATCCGTGTTCCAATCGGATCACAACCATATTCATATCAAAAATTTTAATCATTATGAAAAAGAATTTTAATTCAAACCATTTTGCTTTAGCACTCAGTTTGCTGGCAATTGTTGCGTACTTCACGAACCTTAGTTGGAGGTCGCTTAATCAAACTACTAAAACCTATCAAACTGTTTTAAAAACGGCGACGGATGTCGAATATCCAAACAATAATATGATTGGATTTAAAAGCAAGCTCGACGGAACTTACACGCATAAAAAGGTTTTTATCACCGAAACAGAAAATGGAAATTATGATTTTACGATTTTGCCGAGCAATCCTAATAGCGATACGTTGTTGGTTCCAGATGTCAATTTATTAGAATTCATGCCGTCTATTCCAGAAAATGTTAAAAAAAATGCGTATTTATCTTTTTTAGCGGTGCTGAATCAAGAGTGGAATCGAATTCAAGTTAAATTTAATAACAAAATATTTATTGCCAAAGGTGCAGGTACGGAAAAGAATATTGTGACAAGAGTAGATATTGCCAATAATTGTATTCAAAAAGGATTGTGGGAGCTATTGACCTTCACGACCGATAAGGATAAAGACCAATTATATTTTCAATGTTGGTTTGATTTTCCGCAAGCATTATATAACAAATTATTTTTAAAACGGAATGGTGTAAGCATTGCCGCTTATGATGAAATACTCAAAAATTATTCACACGCCCAAGGCGAAAAAATTGATTTAAACATTTTGCGGCGCGTGAATAACACCAAAGAGATTCCTTTTGTAGGCTTGAATCAAGGATATTATCCATTGAAAGGCGAGCGAGAAACCAAATTAAAGAATATTATTTTTCCAATAACGGTTAATTCCATTGATAATTTGCTAACCGATAGTACGACTTTTGCTACTTTCGCGCCTCCAGGACAATACACGAGAGCCGACCCGCGTAAAACGGAGTTGAGCCGTTTTCAAAATTTGGAAAAAGCCGTTTTGTTACAAACGACTTCTACAAATGCCGCCGCAACCGCTACAAGCGAATTGCAATTGTTTTACACCAATCATGCTAAGACCAAAACCACTCAATACATTATTGGGGGTTTGGAATTGGATAAATTGCCCATTTTGAATGAAAACACTTTACACAAAGGCTGGCAACGACCTATGGGCATTAGTAATCATTCGTTTTACAATAGTTATGAAGACCTCATTGTTCACTCGTCTTTGCAAAATGCTTATTTCTCCTTTCTTTTGGACGCAAATGGTCAGTGGTTAGATAGCCATGAAATCGGCATAGATGGGATTCTATTATATAGAGAAGAAGGCAATGTGTCTAAAATACATGCGTTTATTTTAGCATTTGAACGACATGCTTTTGTAGGGCATACCGTATTTGAAGTGCCTAAAACGGATTTTGCCAAATTTTAGTTTTTAAAAATCAATTTTATCAAAATAACAAACTTATCCATGATAAAAATATAATCTCTTGTTTTAAAATAAAATAATTGTCTATTGTTATTGTTTCGCTGATGCACGAGGGATTGTGTATCAGCGAAATGTTTTATAGCAATTATTCAATCTGAAACGCCTGAATTGCGTCACTTTTTTACTACCTTGCGTCCGAATGTAAAACAAACGATGCCACCATGCAAACCCTTATTCGATTTGCACTGGGTTGTTCGGCGATAATCGCTTTTTATACCGCTTGTCGTCCTCATCCCAAGCCTACTTTCTCCTATAAACCAGTCGGTTTCGCGCCGTTTTCGGAAAAAGATAGTCATTATCAATTGCGAACCCGTTTGGTCAGTCAAGCCGCACAACAAATTGGTGCGCGCTATCGGGGCGGCAAACAAAGTCGTGCGGAGGGCTTTGATTGTTCTGGATTAATTTTTTACGCCTATCAGAAAGTCGATATAAAAACGGCGCGCATTGCGTGCCAACTCGCTAAAGATGCCAAACGGATTCCTGTCAAAGCGGCAAAACCGGGCGATTTGTTATTTTTTGGCTATAAAGGCAGTATCGGACACGTCGGTATGGTCGCCGCGAATGATACTTCTGGCGTATCGATGATTCATGCTTCGAGTTCGAGAGGCGTTGTGAAGGAAAATATTTCCAAACAAAAATATTGGATGACGCGGTTGCAATTTGCAGGCGATATGATTGCGACTTGTTATGGAAAAACAGTCCCAACCATTAAAAAAACAGAGAAATCCAGTAAAAAAACATCCAAATCGGTTCAAAAACCAGTAGTAGTTGCTTCTAACGCACCCCAAACGACTTCCAAAACAGTAGTTCGCATGGGACAGCGCATTCATCAGGGCAGGATTTACAACCCAAATAGTGAAAAATCAACTCATAAAGCTGTTGTAAATCGAACTGGTTTGTCCGAACATCATGGCAGAATGATTTATTGATTTTGGAACACATAGGGACATAGCACACATATATTTTTTAATCATTGGGAATCAATGCTAAAAAAAACCTATGTGTCCTATGCCTCTATGTGTTCCAAAAAGATAAGCAATTAAACATAATTGCCTTGCCGTTGTTTCACAACAAAATTGTATCATCATGGCAACTTCTGTTTTACACAAAGCCAATTCACGCGGTCATGCGCGACACGGTTGGCTTGAAACGCATCACACGTTTAGTTTTGCGAATTATTATGACCCGCGCCGTATGAATTTTGGCGTTTTGCGGGTGATGAATGACGACGTGATTGCGCCAAGCATGGGTTTTGGGATGCACCCCCATCAAAATATGGAAATTATTACAATTCCGTTGGAAGGAGCCCTCGAACATAAAGATAGCATGGGCAATCAAGCCGTCATTCAAACGGGCGAAATCCAAGTGATGAGTGCGGGCAAGGGCATTTACCACAGCGAGTATAATCACAGCCGGACGCATTTTGTCCAATTGTTGCAAATTTGGATGTTTCCCAATCAACAAAATGTTGAGCCGCGTTATGACGAATTGAAATTGAATCCTGCGGATAGGCAGAACCAATTTCAACAAATTTTATCGCCCAATCCTGAGGATGCAGGGGTTTGGGTGCATCAAAACGCTTGGTTTCATTTAGGCAGTTTTGATAAAGGGATGGATACGGAATATGTGATGAAAGCGAAAGGAAATGGTTTGTATCTTTTTGTGGTGGAGGGCAACGTGCAAGTTGGGGAACAATTGTTGGAACGCAGAGATGGTTATGGCGTTCAAAATATAGATAAAATCGCTCTTCGGATGCTTGAAAAAGCGGAGATTTTATTGATGGAAGTGCCGATGGATATTCAGATGCGCAAAGGTTAATCTTTTTGAATTAGGCATTATCTGTTTGATAGTTTGTTAAAAAAATGCCTGTTTAATGTTGGTACGTACAAGTGCTTTCCATAAAAGGTAAATTTTTAATATAACAAACATTTTAAACGATTTTTTACTAAAAAAGCACATTTTTGATAGAATTTTCAATAAAAAGGCAAAAAAACGGCAAGGGCTTTGTAAATTTGTGCCGCTTTAAAAAGCGTGAAAATTCTTCAATAAATTAAAGGAGGAATGATAAATGATGAATGATGAATGATGAATGATAAATTTAGGATTTATCATTCATCATTCATCATTTATCATTCATCATTCGTCCTACATCTTTTATCATCGATTTTATATTATGACAGGTTCAAAAGTTACTATCAAAGGGGGCAAACTCAAAGTGCCAAATGACCCTATCATCCCTTTCATCGAAGGCGATGGCACTGGACGGGACATTTGGAAAGCTTCGGTGCGCGTATTCGATGCCGCCGTAGAAAAAGCCTATAAAGGTAAAAAGCAAATCTTTTGGAAAGAAGTTTTGGCGGGCGAAAAAGCCTTTAAACAAACAGGCAGTTGGTTGCCTGAGGAGACGATTACGGACATTAATGAATATTTGGTTGCTATCAAAGGACCGTTGACGACTCCTGTGGGCGGCGGCATCACGTCATTGAATGTGGCTTTGCGTCAAAAATTGGATTTATATGTGTGTTTGCGCCCCGTGCGGTATTTTCAAGGCGTACCTTCGCCCGTGAAACAGCCGGAATTGGTGGACATGGTGATTTTCCGCGAGAATACGGAAGATATTTATGCGGGGATAGAATGGAAAGGGGGATCGGAAGATGCGGATACGGTATTGAAATTTTTGAAAAAAACGTTTCCAAAAGCATTCGATAAAATCCGCTTCGGTACGGCACAAAAAGTGAAAGATTACGCAAAAGAGGCGCGCTTGAAAGAAGCGGACAAAGATGTAATCGTAGGCATCGGCATTAAACCCGTGTCTAAAATGGGTACAGAACGGTTAGTGCGTTCGGCGATAGAGTTTGCGATAGAACAAAAACGGAAGTCGTTGACGATAGTGCATAAAGGGAATATCATGAAATTTACAGAGGGCGGATTCCGCGATTGGGGTTACGCGCTGGCAGAAGCGGAATTTGCAGAGCAAACGTTTACTTGGACGGAATATGACCGAATCAAAGCGGCAAGTGGCACTGCGGCGGCAGATGCTGCCCAAAAAGCAGCTTTGGCAGCAGGAAAAATCTTGGTGAAAGATTGTATAGCGGATATTGCTTTGCAACAGGTGTTGACGCGCCCGACGGATTTTGATGTGATAGCAACGTTGAATTTGAATGGGGATTATCTTTCGGATGCGCTTGCTGCACAAGTGGGTGGTATCGGGATTGCGCCTGGGGCGAATATCAATTACGTGAGTGGACACGCCTTGTTTGAAGCGACGCATGGGACGGCACCGAAATATGCAGATTTGGATGTGGTGAATCCAAGTTCGTTGATTTTGTCGGGCGTGATGATGTTGGAATATATGGGCTGGCAGAAAGCGGCAGATTTAATCGTCTCGGGTATTGAAAAGTCGATTGCGACGAAGCGCGTGACGTATGATTTTGAACGCTTGATGGAAGGCGCGACGAAATTGAAATGTAGTGAATTCGGCGACGAAATCATTAAAAATATGTAGTTTTACGTAGGAAACATAGTTTTTTTAACACATAGGGACATAGGAAACATAGTTTTTTTAACACATAGGGACAT
>JBDKKX010000013.1:0-23653 GCA_039795795.1 Bacteroidota bacterium
TAAACTTACGTTGAAAATTATAAAAAATTTGAATCTAAAAATATAATTATTCTTATTTTATATGATAGACTTGGAGAATATTTTCAAAAAACGAATAGGAGGTGCTACCAATATAATAGGTGTTGACTACCAAATTATTTACTCTCTATGGAAAGCACTTGATATGTATGAATCCAATACATCCTTTACATCCATTCAACTTGAAGGGTTTGAGGATGTAGATATAAAAAGAATTAATAGAAATCAACAAATTTTTATTCAAGTAAAAACTTCTAAGAATAAATGGCATTGGAATCTCTTGAAAAAAGAAGGTGTTCTTAAAAATTTTGCTGAAATCTATGAACCTGGCGTTCAACTTGAACTCATTATCGGTGCAACTGTTTCTAATGAAGTTTTAAAAATAAATGCTTATAAGCAATTGCCGCAAGTAGATAGAAAAAAATTTGAAAAAGAATTTATTAAGATATTTCGAGATTCGACCACTCAGCCTTTTTCAGATGATCAAATACTGGATATGCTTGCTGCCATTGTAGTGCACAATCTGGATAGAGAAACACTTGTAGGTGAATTGAAAAGAAAGTTAAATCATCAGTTTGATATTCATTCCGCAGCGTTATTAGAATTTTATTTACGTACATTTGCATATCGTTTTGTAGAATGGGCTAAAGTACGCAAAGAAATCACCAAAATAGACTTAGATCAATTATATATCACTATTCAAGAAGGTTGGGTACGGCATCAACAGTTTGAAAGTTTCGGCAAAGGACTCATTACTAAGATAGATTGGACGACAGATAATAAACCGAATGACTTTTTAGAAGGTAAAAAAACAAGATTCGGGCATATTGTTGATAATCTTGATATAAAAAGAGAAATCTGGTTAAATAAGATTCATAAAGCATTTTTAGCAAATCCTATTTGTGTCATTAAATCATCAAGTGGTCAGGGAAAATCTACTTTGGCTTTCCGATATATATTTGAGCATTGGCAACCCAAATTTAGTTATAGTATTAGGTGTATTCAAACAAGAGAACAAGCACTTGAAATTTCAAATTATATTGGTTATTTAGCAGATTTAGGGCTTCCCATTAAATTATTAATAGATGATGTCAATGATGATTTGCGAGAGTTTCAAGTTATTCTTGGTGTTTGTGCCGCAAAAAAAATAGATACGCTCCTCACAATTCGTATAGAAGATGATGCCCGATTAAATCATATCGGGCTGACAGAATATGAAGTCGTAATACCAACACTCAATCTACATGAAGCCAAAGAAATTTTTAATCAATTGAAAGCTAAAAACCGGATTTATAAAGCACAACATCCTGAGCGAGCATTTGAAGCTATTGGTGAAAAAGGTTTATTGATAGAATACATCTATTTGTTAAGCGAGGGGAGAATGCTTCACGAAAAACTAAAAGATCAGATCCAGGATATGCGTCATCGGCAAGAAGTAGTTAAGATACAATTGCTAAGACAAATTATTACAGCAGATACACTTCACACGCCACTAAATAGTCAGACCTTTCTGGATTCCATGCCCAATCCTATGCAGCATGATTATCAAGGTATAATTCAAGAATTAATTGGAGAATTTATTGAAATAGATGCTCATGACCAAATTAGAGGTTTACATCCTATCCGTTCTCATCGACTTGCAGAGATTTTGCATGAAAACTATTCTAATATTGCTCGGACGGCAACAGATATTATTGCCCACGTACCACTTCATTACCTTGCAAGTTTCATCAAAAATGCTATAGTTCATCAATCATTGGATATACCTTATTTTTTAACTAAAATCCGAGAAAAATATTTTACTCGGTTGGAATCTATAAATGATTGGCATTATCAAATCTTACAAGGTATATTTGAAGGAGGAGAATTTTTGTTTTTCATAAAAAATAAAGCGATTTTTGATGAAGCCTATCAATTAGGAGGTGGAGACACTTTCTTTTTTACCGCTCAATTAGCACCAATTCACCCCATTGATCCTATTGGACAAATTATTGATCTGCTTCCAAATGAACACTTTATCAAACTGAAAGCATTATTGCCCTGTTTAGACACTACTGTTAGAGGATTAGCATTCGTTAGAATATTTTTGCAAGCAATACCGAATCACCACTTTTCCGCACCGTTAACGCCTATTATTATTTGTAAACTGATTGATTGGTTTGCATTATGCAAACTGGAAATGCCTAATTGGTCAAATTTATTATTAAGTTTGACGCATTTTAATCAATTTGAGCATTACTCTATTGAAGATTTCTGTATTTTATCACAGGGTTTTTATAGATACGATTCCTCAAATCATAAAAACTGGTTCACAAAAAATCAGGTTAATATTATAACTTACTTAAAAAAAATATTAAATTGTTCCAGTATTAAAATTGTAAACAATGAATGCCAAATGCAGTATAATGCTCAGGACGAAATAAGCGATGCAAATAAAGCTACTATGAATCGTTTATATTACTTGCGGTCTGCCATTCCATTTTGTGACGTTTATCATGGTAATAATCTATTTTTAGAATCGCTTTCTTTAGAATACAATCCCAGTAAAAAGCAAATTCGGAAGGCAATCATGCCTTATAAATCGGATGTATTTAAAAATAATATTTTGTCTGATATTACAGACAAAGAATATAACCCTAAAACTTGGCATGAATTTCAACAAATCTTTTATGATTTACGCGAAGATTTAATACGACTATTAGATATATCATCTCAACAACTTAAAAGTGAACTGAATGGCAAACGTTTTGATTTTAAAGCAGCCAAGAAAGACAAACCTTTAATTTTTTTAGAATTAATGCAGAAGCTCCCTTACAAAACACCCACCCTCATCAACACAACATTAGAGGAGCAGTTTAATGTTGCCAAAGCATGTTTTATGAGCATTCAAGCATGTTTTCTTGAGTTGAACAAGATTCCCGCAGGGAAAATAAGGGATGTAAATGTTGCTTTATTAAGATATAATTATAATGATTTTTTGGCAAAAATACCGATTATGCAAGCCTTTTTTAATAAAATTCAAGAAATCTCATTTAAATATTATGATTTTAATTTATTAAATAATCAAGAATCTCGAATGACCAAAGGCTTTAGACATCATTTAGAACATTTAGGACAAATTTTAGAATCTATACCTAAATGAAAGATAATGGTTTTGACTTACTTTTGGTGAAACAAACGAAATGGTGAGCAACTAAATTTCTAAATCATTGATAACAAATTTTTTGTAACTTCAACAAATAAAGTTTGACAACGACCTTTCAAGGTTGTGTGGCATAGTAGTCAGGAAATTTATTTTTTGACTACTATGCCACACAACCTTGAAAGGTCGTTTGTTATCAAAGTTACAAAAGATTCTCTAAAAGTATTTTAAATCATAAATGAGTTAATGTTGTAGATTATCCAAATAATATTCTTTAAAAACAAGCATTTCTTCGATTTCGCGGTGTAGAAGATGTACAAATTTTTTACCATCTTTTGGCGAGTAGTTTAAACTGAATCCTGTATCTATCAATCGCAATCCTTGCTGTGTTTGAATGATATTTTTGAACATCCATTCAAAATTATTGCGTGTGCGGTAATTCGTCGGGCGCATAAAGTCGCCATGCACAAACAAATTGTCATGCAATGCTTTCATTTGAAGTTCAAATTTTAAAAACATTTCTTGTCGAATGTCTAAATCAAAATGATGAATCGGCAACGGATATAATCTTTCCATCACAAGCATCGGATATGCTTTACCGTCGTCAACCGATTGCCACATTTGTTGGCGGATAAATTTAGGCATTAAATCATTGATTCGATTGGCAGATTGGAGCATCCGAATTTCATCTTCCAAACTCGGTTTAGGCTTAAGCCAAGTCACGGGCTTACCCGTTGCAACGTCAATGAATTCAACCGAATTCGGCAACACAACTTTGCCAACTTCGGTGCCCGAAAGGGCAACAAGCATGCTGAATATTGATTTTTCTAAAAAGGTCGGGTATGTCACCATGTTGTTTTTTGGCTAATTTATCTCAGCACGTGACAAAAATACTTTTCATCACAGATTGAACAGATTCCACGAGATTTTCACAGATTTTTTTTTATTTCAAGTATTAAAAATCAAAAAAAATCTGTGAAAATCTCGTGGAATCTGTTCAATCTGTGCCGAAAAGTATTTTTGTCACGTACTGAGATAATTTATATATTTAATTTTTTTAAAAGACGCACTAATATTTATTTTACATGAATAATATTCATTCAAGACGCACAAATATTTATTTTACACGACTCATATTCATTCAAGACGCACAAATATTTATTTTATACGACTAATATTCATTCAAGACGCACAAATATTTATTTTATACGACTAATATTCATTCAAGACGCACAAATATTTATTTTACACGAATAATATTCATGCAAGACGCACAAATATTTATTTTACACGAATAATATTCATGCAAGACGCACTAATATTTATTTTATACGACAAATATTCATGCAAGACGCACTAATATTTGTTTTACACGACAATATTTTTGCATAGAAAATTATTTTTCGTTCAATAATGTTTGAAAAAGCTCTAAAAACTGTCCCGCGTGATACCCGTCTGCCAACGCATGATGCAAGTGTATAGATACAGGCATTAATTTTTTATTTTGCTCATCTACTAATTTTCCAAATGAAATTTTAGGAATACAATCTTTAAAGGCAAAACTCCGAGCATGTGAAATACTTGTAAACCGAATCCAAGGCAACGATGAATAATGAATGATATTCGCATTCGACGCAGCCAATTCTAAACCAACCGTATTTTGAACCCGTTCAATCTCTTGTTTAGCACTGGTTTCAAATGTTTTAAAATCATCAAAATATTCCATATATGAAAATCCAAAAGTGCCATCTGTCCGATGAATCGTTGGAGACGCATTTATTTTATCGTAAATTACAACAGATTCATCTTCAATACGATAGCGAAAAGACTCAATAGCATTTCCAGCTTTCAAAGAACAATGCAAATACCACAAGAAAAAGGAAAAACCTTCTTTTTTTGCCCATTGATAAGCAAAAGTTGCATCTACTTCCGCAACAACCCCAAAAAAAGGTTCTTCAAAGGATTTAAAAAAATGAAAATGGTCTTTTCGTGACCAATTATGAATATCTAATATTCGTTTCATGATGATTTTAAATGAGGTATGAGACAATTTGACGAATATTATCCACTTGTCTAAAATGTGGATTCGTAATTTTAACATCTACTTTTTCCAAAATCCAAGTTGTATGAAATGGAATATGAATCGCATGTCCACCGATATTTAACACAGGCAAAATATCCGATTTCACCGAATTCCCGACCATTAAAAACGCATTTGGCGCAATGTCTAAATGTTTTATCAATTTGGAATAATCTGCTTCGCGCTTTTCCGACATGATTTCAATGTGGTGAAAATACGATTCCAAACCTGATTTTTGCAATTTGCGTTCTTGGTCAAGCAAGTCGCCCTTCGTCGCAACGACTAACCGATAATCTTTTTTCAACTCGTGGAGCACTTCTTTTACGCCATCCAATAATTCCACTGGTTTTTCCAACATGGCTTGCCCAAATTGCAAAATCTTTTCTATCACTTCGACCCCAATTTTACCATCCGATACTTTTAACGCCGTTTCCACCATACTGAGCATGAAACCTTTGATGCCGTAACCATACATCGGCAAATTTTTGATTTCAATTTTCAATAATTCCTTTTCTAACTCATGTGTGGGCAAAAAATCTTCCAATAATTGATAAAACAAGGTTTCCGTTTCCCGAAAATAAGGCTCATTGACCCACAAAGTGTCATCTGCATCAAAAGCAATCACTTTTATTTTTTTCATATCATCCGTTATTTCGTTAAAATATGGGCGCAAAGTTATAGAAAACAAACAACCCCTCACAAACAAATTTGTAAAATTAGCCACGAATTACACGAATTTTCACAAACTTAATTTGTGAAAATTCGTGTAATTCGGGGCTAATTTTACAAATTTGTTATACACCATCACATTTTTACTCATAAACACAATTTTTAAATACATTAAAAAAAAATGTTTTCAAAACAAAATAAATTTAAAATAACGGTTGCCCAAAAACGTTTTAGAGGCAACTTTGATGAAAAGACTTATTTCTAATGACATGAGTTAAAACTTTTTTTAATAAAAACAAACAGAATGAAAAAAATACAATGGCTTTTAGCCGTTCTTATGGTTTGTGCGCTGAATTTTGTCCATGCACAAACGACTACACCTGCTTCAACAGATGTGAAAAAACCAGAAATGTCCACTGAAATGCCCGCTTCACCAGCCGCAGCCAAAACAGCTAAACATAAGGGAAAGCACAAGAAGCATAAAAAACATAAAAAGCACAAGAAAGGGTAGTAAGTAGTTCAATAAACTATCAACAATTGCGTCAATTTGGAAAATTGACGCAATTTGGGCGTGCCCAATGCGCTCTTTTTTTCAAAAAGGGCGCATTGGTTGTATTTTTAGGTTAAAAAACCTATTTTTGTACCAAATTCAAATATAATCAAAATGGTACTTATCAAATCGGTTACGATTCCCAAAAGGGTTTCGCTCGACGCTTACTTTCGGGCAGAAGAAAAATCTTTAACAAAAAACGAATATCATAATGGTATTATTCTTCCAATGGCAGGTGGAAAATTAAAACACAATCGGTTGGCACAAAAAGTTGCCAGTTTGATGGATGCTTTTATAGAAAGTGAAAATTTAGATTATATCGTTAGCAACAGTGATACGAAAATACGCATAGAAAATTTCAATAAAATAGTTTATCCTGATGCTGTTGTAATCTGCGAAACCCCTCAATATTTTAATCAACGGGAAGATACCATCCTAAATCCAACTCTTGTGGTGGAAGTGCTGTCTGTTTCTACTCAGCGACATGATCATACGACCAAATTTGAATTATATCGGACACTTCCCAGTTTTCGAGAATATGTTTTGATTCATCAAGACCGCTATCACGTCGTGGTTTGGACAAAACAGGAGAATGGTGCATGGCTGCCGAATGATTATATGGGGCATAATGCGATAGCTGTGTTGGATAGTTTACATGGCTGCATATTACCCCTTGAAAGGTTGTACAGAGGTATAGAAATTTAAAACATAGATGTTTCTATTTTAAAACACATAGGGACATAGAAGACATAGGGGCAATCATTAATTGCCCCCTATGTCTTCTATGTCCCTATGTGTTTTAAAATCTATAATCGAAACGCAAGCCAATATGACGCGGTGCTTCCAATAAAGCAGGGCGATACATATATTCTTCATTCAAAAGATTGTTACACAATAAACTAATTTTGGATTTTTCCGTCGGACGATACGCCAAACGCAAATCCAAAACGGTAAAACCTTTGTTATTTTGTTGGCGATAAGCCCTTAAACCTTGTATGAATAATTCAAAAATACCATCAATCGCGTCCATATTACTATTGTAATTCACTGCCGTTCCAATCGAAAATTGACCCCAAGTCGCTTCTATATCCGTTTTAAAATTATGTTTAAAACGATATTTTAATACATTTGTAGTATCCGATGAACCCGTCAGTTGTTGCGAAAAGATTTTGAATTGGGGGTCAATATACGTGTAACCCGACAAAATGCTAACGTTCACATCGCCTATTTTACCTTGTCCATTCACGCTTGCCTCTATGCCTTTGATAATTGTCCCCCCCACATTGCGCGCTTGAAATGCAAAAATACCCGATGAACTCAATCCAAACTCTATCATATTTTCATATTCAGATTGGAACGCAACTATATCTATAAATCCTTGAAAATCAGCGATTTTAAACCCTTGTTTAATCCCTAATTCCGCAGACCAACCTGTTTCAGGAGTCAATTTAGGATTGGGAATAATTGGAAAACCTGCATTCGTATTAATAAATTTTTCAGCAACCGTCGGATAACGATAGCCTTGTCCCCAACTCGCTCTCAAAAAAGTGTAATCTGCCACTTTATAATTCGCACCAATGCGGAAAACGGGTTTTGCATCTTTCACTTTGCCGCCCACAATTGTATCATTTATGGTTGCCGTAATCGGAATGATTTCTGGACTGGATTGCGTATTGCGTTCATATCTAAAACCAACAGATATGTTTAATCGCTCAAACCATTTCTTATCCATTTGAACATAAACCGCCGCATTATTGGAAGTATAAGTGGCATCGCCATAAAGTTTCGCTTGCACATTCGTTGCAGTACCCACGAAGCCCGCCGTCGTTACTAAATCCCAATCCGTGTATTTTTTTTGAAATTGGTATTCGCCGTAATACAATTGTGAAGCATTTTGTTTATCCGCACCACTAATATCGTTGTTTACATTGTAATATCGCATTAAAATTTTATGCCTATTGCCTTGTTTATCAAGATAATTCAAATAAGGGTCAATATTATAGCGTGTTTTTTTAGACTCACTATAAGTGCTTGCCGCCCCGACGTAAGCATCCGCGCTACCATTTTTCCAATAAAAAAAGTTTTGATTCGCCCCTTTATTGAAATTAGCATTTACCCCAAGGGATAAATTATCGGTCATGCGATAGCGATAATTGAGCGTACCGCGCCCATATTTTTCATAATTATCCTTCCAAAAACTGGATTGATTGAAATAATAAACGCTACCAACGACCTCCGATTTGCCAAATTTTTGTTTATGCAAAACACTTCCGCCCGCATCATAAGGCGCGTTTGTCCACCATTTTTTAGTAGGGTCTTTGGGAGACATATAATAGGTGTAAAAAGTAGAAAGATGCGTTTCGGGTTCCGCACGAGCGAAACCTGTACGCACATTGATGATGCCATTCATCGCCGAAGAACCATACAAAGCCGATGCAGCCCCTTTGACCACCTCAATTTGCTCAATATTTTCAACAGGAATATCTTTCCAATTGGGAAAACCTGCATCCGATTGCAACATCGGAATATCGTCCATCAACAACAAAACGCGACTGCCCGCACCATACGAATAGCCCGAACCCCCTCGTATATTGGCTTGTCCGTCAATAATTTGCACGCCCGGTACTTTTTGAAGCACGTCATCTATTTTTTTCGTATTGGTATTTTCCAACAACGTCGGCTTGATGACATCTAATGAAACCGTTACTTCACTTAACGGTTTTTCAAATTTTCCTGCGGTCACTGTCGCAGTATTCAAAATATGATTGCTTTCCCGCAACAAAATATTGAAAATTGAATTTCCTGCTTCCAATACTTTTTCGATTTGATACGAATTATAGCCCACGAAGGAAACTATAACAGGATAGCTGCCCGCTTGTGCTAATTCCAACTGATATTTGCCAACTTCATCTGTTAAAATTTTTTGATTGCCAACCTGCACCATTGCGGCGATAAGCGGTTCTTTGGTGCGCTCGTCCGAAACGATGCCGCTTATGAATACTTTTTGCCCGAATATACATCCTGTCGTCCAGAGCCAAACAGCGATGAATAGTATGTTTTTAAGCATGTAATTGTTTTGTTTGAATGATAAAATAAATTTTTACAAAAAGATGACATAAAATTATGCCGTGATGAGGCACAAAATGACAATAATTTTTAGAAATTGCACTCGTTCTCTGAAAATTTATTTTTTTAGTTACGCAATACGTTGGAATTGGGATTAAATGGGATTTTTTTAGGATTAAATAAGATTGATTTTTAAGATAATTGGGATTTCAATCCGAATTATCTTAAAAATCAATCTTATTTAATCCTAAAAAAATCCCATTTAATCCCAATTCCAACGTACCACACAACTTGAATTAATTATGTCCTTTTTTCAAAAACATATCAAAAAACAGTATTTTGAAACTCTTACTTGGGACATCCAAAGGTTTATTAGTTTATGAAAAACGGCGACGCGGTTGGCATTGTGACAAAATTTGCTTTCTTGGCATGCCTGTTTCAATGATTTATGCAAATCCGTATAATGATACTTGGTTTGCGGGCTTACCGCATCGGCATTGGGGACAAAAATTGCATCGTTCGGATGATTTTGGCAAAACTTGGCATCCAATAGCCGCGCCTAAATATCCTGCGGACGCGTTATTGGGCAATGGCAAACCCGCATCCTTGAAATCCATTTGGTGCATGGAACAGGTTGGCAATGACGAGTACTTCTTGGGAACAGAGCCAGGCGGTTTGTTTGTAGGTACAAAAATGGGTGATTTTCAATTAGTTAAGCCTTTGTGGGAACATCCTACGCGGCAACAGTTGTGGTTTGGTGCGGGAAAAGATGAACCCTTTATTCATTCCATCGTCGTTGACCCGCGAGATGCGCAACATATTTATACTGCGGTTAGTTGCGGTGGCGTGTTTGAAACAAAAAATGGTGGCGCGACTTGGCAACCGCGCAATACAGGTTTAAAAGCAACGTATCTTCCCAATCCGACGGTAGAGGCGGGGCATGACCCGCATTTGCTATTGCTTTGCAAGTCCAATCCATCGGTATTGTGGCAGCAAAATCATTGTGGCGTTTATCGTTCGGTGGATGGTGGACAGTTTTGGGAAGATGTAAGTGATGTAGAGAAGGGCATTTATTATGGTTTTGCGTTGGCGATTGACCATGAAAATCCATTGCGCGCATGGGTGATACCTGCGGTCAGCGATGAGGTTCGGGTTGCCCATGATTTATCATTGAGTGTGCGTCGGACGGATGACGGCGGCAAAACTTGGACGACTTTGCGCAAAGGCTTGCCGCAAAAGCATTGTTTTGACATTGTTTTTCGACATTCGCTGGATCGTTGCGACAAAACATTAGTGTTTGGTACGACGACAGGACATGTTTTCGCTTCTGAAAACGACGGGGACGATTGGAAAGCAATCGCTAAACATTTGCCCAAAGTAGATTCGGTTCGATTGCTGCCGTAAAATTTCCCGCATCTTTTGGGTTGTTTCATGGTTACACTTTTGGATACATTGAGATACGAATAGATGTACAGATTGAACGGATTTCACCGATTCGTACGGATTTTTTTATTTTTTGCCTAAAACCAAGTATTATAAAGATTCGGTTTCCCAAAATCCGTACGAATCGGTGGAATCCGTTCAATCCGTACATCCATTCGTATCCCAATGTATCCAAAAGTGTAACCTAAAAACGAAACATCGGGAAAAATCTGCGGGAAAACGCAATTTGTGCTATCTTTGTCCAGTATTAGCCATTTTTTAATCTTAAAAACATACTCTTATGAAAAATTTACCGATTGGTATTCAAAGTCTATCCGAAATTTTCAGAAAAAAAGGCATTTATGTGGATAAAACAAAAAACATTTACCAATTAGTGACACAACGCAAATACGTGTTTTTGTCTCGTCCGCGCCGCTTTGGAAAATCTTTATTGGTCTCCACTATGAAAGAGTTATTTTCTGGGAATCAATTGCTTTTCAAAGATTTATGGATAGAAGATAAATGGGATTGGTCACAAAAAAATCCTGTGATTCATATTTCGTTTGATATATTGGATTACCAAAATGAAACTTTATCGGTCGCTATTGCGCAAGAATTGAAATTAATAGCCGATTCCTTTAACCTTACACTGACTCAAAAAACATTTAAAACACAATTCCGAGAATTGATAATGCTTTTGTATCAACAACAAGGACATGTGGTCATTTTAATTGATGAATATGATAAACCAATCGTGGATTATTTAGATGAAAGTACGTTGAAACAGGCTAAAGCAAATCAAAAAACAGCTAAATCTTTTTATTCGGTTTTGAAAAGTTTGGATACGATGTTGCACTTTGTGTTTATTACAGGCGTGTCTAAATTTTCCAAAGTGTCTCTTTTTTCAGATTTGAATAATTTGAAAGATATTACCTTAGAACCGAGTTATGCTGCTTTGGTGGGTTATACGCAGGCAGAATTGGAGCAATATTTTGGAGGCTATTTACAAAGCCTTGAAAGTGAATTAAATATATCTCGTGAAAAATTGATTGATGTTATGGGGATGTGGTATAATGGATATAGTTGGGACGGGGTAACGCGCATTTATAATCCATTTGGTATTTTGAATTTTTTATCGGATAAATGGTTTAAAAACTATTGGTTTGAAACGGGTAGCCCTTATTTTTTGGTTCAGCAAATGAGAAAACATGCTCAATTTAATGTGGAAAATACAAGGGTAGATTCTTCTTTTTTAGATAAATATGAATTGGATAATATAGAATTGGTTGCCTTGCTGTTTCAAACGGGTTATTTGACGATAAAATCAAGGAATGTAATGACTGGCGATATGGTTTTGGATTATCCGAATAAAGAAGTGAGGGAAAGTATGTATAAATTTGTAATCAATCACATCGCACCAAATAGTCGTCGGACAAATACAGGTTTAACGATGGCAGATTTGCAAAATGCGTTTGAAACTAAAAATTTAATTCGGGTGCGGGCGATTATTGATTCGCTTTTGGCGGATTTGCCTGCTGAAACGTTTAAAGTGAAGTCCGAAGGTTTGTATCACGGATTGATTCATTTGATTTTTAAATATTTGGGTTGTTATATTGATAGTGAAGTGCATTCTTCTATGGCGCGCGCAGATGCTGTGGTTCAAACAGATACGCATGTGTATATTTTTGAATTTAAATTTGATGAAACGGCTAAAATTGCATTTAAGCAAATTGAGGATACAAAATATGCGGATAAATATCGGGCTTCGGGCAAAATAATCGTTGGAATTGGCGTGAATTTTAATCAAAAAAAGCGTCATATTGAGGATTGGATAGATGAGATTTTGTAAAATTTTAGTTTAGTTCACCATAAAAAGTTAAAAGATGAAACGACACCTGCTTTTTTGCTGCTTTTTGAGTTTTGGACTGAGCAGTTCCGCGCAACAATGGATGCTTAAAGCAAAATCGGCGGATATTATTGTCAAGCCTACGGACAAACCGTCTAAATTGGTTGTAAAACCGAAATCGGTGCATCAACAGATTTTTGAAACCAAAATGCACATGCAATTGCCTTTAAATCCAAATATTGTTTCGTCTGTAGTAACAATTGGCAAAAGTTTTTTGGGTACTCCGTATGTTTATTTTACGTTGGACAGCAATCATCGGTCAAAAACGATTTTGAAACCGATGAGTAAAGAGGTTTTAGTGGTCAATTTAAAACAATTAGATTGTGTCACTTTTGTTGAAAATATGGTCGCGCTTTCGCAAACTCGCCTTGATAAAAATAATAGTTTTGAAAATTATAAAAAAAAGTTACAAAACCTTCGTTATCGGAATGGCGTTGTGGATTATGCTGCCCGACACCATTATTTTACCGATTGGATGTTTGAACAGGAACAAAAAGGGCTTTTGAAAGATATTACCAAAGATTTGGGCGGCGAACCGTATCCAAAAACGGTGACGCTGATGACTTATAAAAAAGATACAGCGTATGGCAATATGGCAGATCCTAAAACTTTTGAAGCAATTCGCCAAGTAGAGGCAGCGATTAATAAACGCCCTCATTTTTATATTCCAGAAGCTAAAATTCCTGCGATTGAAAATAAATTATTGGATGGCGATATCGTTGCGATTACGACGCATGAAAAACGGATTGAAATTGCGCACGTTGGTTTTATCGTCAAACGAAATGGGCGGGCGCATTTGATGCACGCGTCTTCTGTGAAAAAGCAAGTCGTTATTACGGAAGAGCCGATGGCAGATTATTTGATGAAAAACAAGGGACAATCTGGTGTAATGATTGCCCGATTGCATTAATGATTCAATTTGCCACGAATTACACGAATTTTCACTAAATTATTAGTGAAAATTCGTGTAATTCGTGGCAACAATCAACTCGATGAATTTATACCATCCTATTATTTTGCAGCATCATCGTCAACCGATTGGGTTTGAAAAAAGACCTACTGCTGCACACATTGAAGACGCATATAATCCTGTTTGTGGCGACAAATACAAATTATATTTGGATTTTGACCATAATATAATTCAAAAAATCACTTTTCATGGTTATGGCTGTGCCGTTTCCAAAGCATCCGCTTCTATTTTGACGGCAAAAATGATTGGAAAAACCATTGATGAAGCTATTGAAATCTGTGAATCTTATTTCAATATGATTCAAAATGGAGTTTTGACTGATGATGAATCGTTAAATGTATTTGAGGCAGCGCGCCATTTTTCGGGTCGGTTGACTTGTGCGACGTTGGCTTGGGATGCTTTGCTGCCATTGCTTATTTTAAAACAAAAGGCATAATAAAATACTTTTGGGCACAGATTGAACAGATTCCACGAGATTTTCACAGATTTTTTTCGATTTTTAATGCTTAAAATCGAAAAAAATCTGTGAAAATCTCGTGGAATCTGTTCAATCTGTGCCGAAAAGTATTTTCGTCATGTACTAATAAAATTATTGTTTCAACCACTTTTTAACCCATCTGGATTGCTCGGTTTTCAAAGTAATCCAATAGAACCCAGCCGATAATTCCTTCGATGCTGGTATGGTCAATTCATAAACTCCTTTTGGCATCGGACTCATTGGAATTGTCTTCAAAATTTGCCCTTGAAGATTGCCTATTTCAAGCGTATTTTGTTCAGAATCACTGTCTAAGGCAAATGAAATTTGTAATATATCGCTTGGATTCGGGGCGATTTCAAAAGGCATACTTGAGGTTGAAATACGGCTCTGGCTGGCAGGAGGCGCAAGGGTACAAGGCACTTTGAAGGTGCCTTCTGCACTAAAATCGCTTTCTTTATTGCCCGAACAAATCCCTTTTACTTTGAATATATAAGTTTCACACTTCTCCAAGAGGGAATAATAAATCGTCAAGTCATTTCCAGCTTTAGTTGCTGTGAACCAGTCTGGTTTTGTTGGTTTTTTGAAATGAATACTATATTGTTCCGCAGTTGCTGTCCAGTGCAATAAAATTCTATTCTGTAAATCCTCTGCAACTAAATTTAGAGGCACCTCACAAGTCGTTGTCACCACAGGCGAAGGGGTTGTACATCCAAAATTGTTCGTAACCGCAGTAGTCGGGTCGTCCGCAGGCAAATTCAACAGCAATTCATTCAAAACCGCACCCAATTGATAACGAAATGAAATATTGTTTCCATTATTTATACTGTTAAATTTCGTGCGCACTTTGGTTTTAACAACATTGATGTTCACCGCAGTATATATTTTTCTAATATCATTTATATAATCATCGATATCGTTCCAACTCACTTGTGTATCGTAATAATTGTCATAAAAATTATAAGGCAACCCCGTACTTGGATTGGTTGCCGTACTCAAAGCATCCAATGAAGTAGATTGGTTATTAAACAATTTAACCACATCTGAAATCGATTTTTGATACGTTGAAATCGTCGCATTATCTGCAAAATAGGAAGATAAATTATTAGAAAGCAACGCATTACGCCTATCTGTTTTAAAAATCTGTTCAAAAGCAGGTTGCCAAGCACCGCCTTTATGTGCTGCTGCCATCAATCGAATTAACGCTTTTGGATCCGCCGAAGCTCGTACAAAATCCATTGCTTGCCATCCTTTTGCCGACTCCCAATACCGCAAAACCGCTAAATCATTATAAGCCGAAGCCAAAGAAGCCGTTGTAAAATGATCCGCAGCCGTCAAATTAGGTTGTTGTCCCGCAAGAAATCGAAGCGGATACATTTGCGATAACTGTGCATATCCATACGTTTTTTCGATTTGATAACAACCATTTAATTGAGTTTCTGGATTGAAAACCAATGGAAAGGGATGATTTCCGCCCGCCTGTATCGCACTGTCGCAGCCACAACGCGATTCCGTCAAGGCAGATGCCCATAAATAATTTGCGTCAAAACCATCCAATTTAGCGATATTTTTGAACAAATGCGCTCCATGAATCATCGACATTGCCCATTTAACTCGATTTTGAGGCATATACGCATCGGTCGATTGCCCAAGAATGGGGAAAAGTCGTCCTTGTCCTATTTTCAATTCGCCCAAAGGCATATAATCATTCCCAAAATAAAAAGTGGATGGTTTGGAACATTGCGTCGTATCCGTTTCGCTGACACAACCGCTTGTAACAAAAGTTTGATTGGTCGAAAAGGAGCCATCCCCAGTTGTACAAGTGCTTTGAAGCGCAAACTCATACCGCGTACAAGGATTTAAACCATTAATTGTCAAATTGGGATTGGTTGTAGTTGTAACCGACCAATTGCTCGCGCCCACTGCCCGATAACGCACTTGATACCGAAGTGCATTGGCTTGCGCCGTCCAGCTTAAAGTGGCACTATTTTGCGCACTGGTTTGAGTAAATGTGGGTGGCGGTTCACAAGTTGGACACGCACCTGTAAAAAAAGGTGTTTCCGCACTGTACAAACTTTCTAAACCATTACAAACCGAAGCCAATCTAAAACGATACGACGTACAATTTAAAACATTTTGCAATGTATAATTATTTGTATTAACCGAAACTGTGTTCCAATCTGTGGCACTTTCCAAACGCCATTGCAATTTGTATTGTGCCGAAGCCAATGGATTCCATGTCAACGTCAATTCGGGTAAATTGCGCGAAATCGCCAAACCCGAAGGGGCATTACACGCAGTTGTACAACCGATTGTTTTAAAAGGCATTATTATCGAATAATCGCTCAAACGATTGTTGGCACACCGGGTCTGAACTCGATATTCATATTCGGTACAACTATCTAATGGATTGACTATCAATATATTGGTGTTCGCATCAATGCTTGTCCAAGCTGCCGCATTCCGTTTTCTGTAATCGAAAATATAGCTTTGCGCCCCATCCACAGGATCGCATTTTAATCGGGCATTTTGAAGCAAAGGCGTTGGCGCTAAACCTGTCGGCGCAGCACAAGAAGCAACGACCCGCCCGCAAAAAACAGCATTGATGGTATCCAATAAAGGCGTTTTCCAAATGATGCCCGAATTGGGGGCAGTTTCCAAATAATCTCCTGCCATTTCCCACAAAAACGTACCCCGCAAGCCTTTATCTAAAAAATATTGCGCTTTCTGAGCAATGGAACTTTCATCATCATAAGTAATATACGTATTTAAACCATTTTTACCTGTTAGATAAGGCGTATGCGTTGTCGCATCCACATGCGTATCAAAAAGGCTCATTTTATCTAAAATCTGATTATAAGTCGGCTGCCCGTTTTCTTGTGGAAAATTTTGCATATCAAAACCAGTATATGCAACGTAGGGCGCAGGCGCGGCTTGTGTTTTCATCGCTTGTCCATAAAATGCCACTCCACCCAAAATTTTATCCGCAGGCACATGATAGGTGTCTGTCAACGCCCGAATGCAGGCATCAACACTCAATTGTCCATTGAAAGCCTGTGTGGGCGTGTATAAAGGGGTGTTAAAACGCGTCAATGGGTCATAATCCCCAAAAAAATCATAGGTCATCAAATGAAAACGATCTACAATGGGTATCAATTTTTGCCAGTCCATCGCCGCGAGATAGTGTGGGGCTGCACCAACAGCGACAGACAATTGATAGGTTTTGCCCGTTACTTGCCCTAAAGCGTTCATTTGATTGCGCACTTCTTGGCACAAAAGCGGAAAATTTTGCTGGTCAACCAGCCGACCGAATTTGGTGGTGTCGCCCGGATGTTCCCAATCCAAGTCGATGCCATCCGCGTTGTACAATTCCAACAACGTGCGACAACCCGCCGCAAAAGCAGTTCGCTTGGTTGCATCTGCTGCAATCGTTGTAAAATGTTCTGAATTGCGTTCGCCACCCACCGAAAGCGTGACTTTTACCCCATTGCGATGCGCTAAATCGACCAGCGATGTATTGGGAAGGAAGGAACCAATATTGGGGTCAAATTGCCCTTTTAAAACATTTTGATTAGCGTAATCATCGGTTGCTGTAATCGTTCCCGTAGGATTCGGCGCGAAAAACGCATATACAATGGTCGTGTATTTTTGATACCGAATGGTGGAAGGGCGCACTAATCCGTTCCGTTCATACCACCGCCAAGTGGGATAATAGCCTACGACCTCCTTACAAGGTTGGGCAGTCAAAGTGAATACACTTGACAAAATGCTGATAAAACACAATGTGTTTTTTAGTATTTGTTTTAAAGTCATGTTTTTTAAGCCTTTTATATCGTAATGATAAAAAATCGCCCCTTTGGAATTGAATATAATTTTGAGCGAATCGGCGCGGGGAGTCAACGGCGCAAAAGTACATGGTTTATAATTGAGAATTGTCATAAAACGTTGAAAATGAACGAAAAACATCAAAATTAACCGAGTTAAGGTAAGGGATAAAACATGGAAAAAAATAAGGTGAAATTTTTTTTAAACTGTATTAGATAATAAGTCTATTTTTTGCAGTAACTTTAACCCCTGTTACCAAATGGTTTGGTTTCAACTTTAAACAAATTCTTTTACTCAACACAACCTAAATTTTTTTTCAATGCAACTCATTGATTACATCGTTTTTGGTATTTATTTCATCGTCGTCGCGAGTTACGGCTGGAGTATTTATCAGCGTAAAAAACAAAAAGCTGCCAGCAGTAATGATTATTTTTTGGCAGAAGGCTCGTTGACTTGGTGGGCAATTGGTGCGTCCCTCATCGCGTCCAACATTTCTGCGGAGCAATTTATTGGGATGTCGGGCAATGGTTTTAACATGGGGCTGGGTATCTCAACGTATGAATGGATGGCGGCAGCGACTTTATTAGTGGTTGCGATTTTTTTCATGCCGACTTATTTGCGGAATAAGATTTTCACGATGCCGCAATTTTTGAGTATGCGTTACAATAGCACAGTGAGTACGATTATGGCAATTTTCTGGCTATTTTTGTACATTTTTGTCAATTTAACGTCCATTTTGTATTTGGGTGCTTTAGCCGTTTCTACGATTTCAGGCTTAGACTTTACGGTTTGTATGCTTTTTTTAGCCCTTTTTGCGGTTATCATCACAATTGGAGGGATGGAAGTCATTGGTTATACCGATGTGATTCAAGTTTTTTTCCTAATCATTGGCGGTTTAGCGACGACTTACTTAGCTGTCACGTTGGTTTCCAAAAACTTTGGAACCGACGGTTTGATGACGGGTTTGAATTTGATGCAGGAAAAAGCAGGCGACCATTTCCACATGATTTTCAAAAAAGACGGTAATCACGAACATTATATGGCATTACCGGGACTTGCCGTTTTGGTTGGTGGGATGTGGATTGTCAATTTGAATTACTGGGGTTGTAATCAATACATCACACAACGGGCATTGGGCGCGGATTTGAAAACGGCGCGAGAAGGGATTTTGTTTGCGGCGGGTTTAAAAATATTGATGCCGATTATCGTTGTCGTGCCGGGGATAGCGGCTTACGTATTATATCAAAAAGGCATGCCTCAATTCCAACAAGGCATGCTAAAAGCAGGGGCATTAAATCAAGATAATGCTTATCCTGTTTTATTGAGTTTGTTGCCTGCGGGTTTGAAAGGACTTTCCTTTGCGGCATTGACTGCAGCGATTGTTGCGTCCTTGGCGGGCAAAGCGAATAGTATTTCCACAATTTTTACGCTGGATATTTATAAAAAATTCTTTGGGAAAGATACCAGTGAAGCACAATTGGTTTATATTGGGCGCGGTACGGTGGTTGCAGCGTTGTTGATTGCCATTATTGCGTCGCCTTTTATGGGCATTGATAAAAAAGGTGGATTTCAATTTATCCAAGAAATGACGGGCTTGGTTTCTCCAGGGCTTTTTGCAGCCTTTTTTATGGGCTTCTTTTGGAAAAAGACCAATTCGGAAGGGGCTTTATTTGCGATAGTGGGTGGTTTTATCCTGTCGCTTGGGATGTACAACTTTTTGCCTGAGGTGCCTTTTATTGATAAAATGGGGTATGTTTTCTTAATTTGCGTTGCTGTGATGGTTGCGCTTGGCTTGTGGAAACCGAGTGATAAAGGGTTGGAAGTCGATTCTAATGACTTTAAAATTTCTGGTACATTTGCAATCGGTACAGGCGTTATCTTGACGACGTTGGTAATTTTGTATTATACGTTCTGGTAGTACATTGTTGGGCGCGTCGGAATTAGGATTAAATGGGATTTTTTTAGGATTAAATGGGATTGATTTTTAGAATTTTTAGGATTTTTAGCTCAGTACGGGACAAAAATACTTTTCGACACAGATTGAACAAATTCCACGAGATTTTCACAGATTTTTTTTGATTTTCAATGCTTAAAATCAAAAAAAAATCTGTGAAAATCTCGTGGAATCTGTTCAATCTGTGATGAAAAGCTTTTTTGTCCCGTACTAAGGATTTTTAGGAATCGAAATCCTAAAAATTCTAAAAATCAATCCTATTTAATCCTAAAAAAATCCCATTTAATCCTAATTCCAACACGCCCAACATTAAGCATTAAACATATCTATAATAAACCGAATTCCATCCACAAGTCGTTGAATATCAGCCACTTGATTATAAACCCCAAATGAAACCCGTACCGTTGCAGGCACTTCTAACAAATCCGCCAAAGGTTGCGCACAATGCTGCCCCGCCCGAACAGCAACATTAAATTCACTATCCAAAATCGTCGCAACATCGTGTGGATGAACGTTTTTCACCATAAAAGAAAGCACACCAAACGCTTTTGAACTATCGCCCAATAACTCAACTTCTGGCATTTTTTTCAATAAATCAACACAATATTTTGTCAAAAAACCAATATGGTTATAAATATTTTTCTGACCAATGCTTTGAAGGTAATGAATTGCCGCGCCCAAACCCGCAACTCCTGCTGCATTTGGCGTACCGCCTTCAAATCGTTGGGGAGGATTGGCAAAAATCGTTTTTTCAAACGAAACATCCTTTATCATTTCACCCCCAAATTGCAAGGGCGACATTTCCAACAAATGCTTTTTCTTTCCATACAACACGCCAATGCCAGTCGGTGCATACATTTTATGTCCCGAAAAAGCCAAAAAATCAATATCCCAATCTGCCACATTGACCGCATGAGACGCAATGCCTTGAGCCATATCCACCAAAACAGGAATTTGAAACCGTTTTGCTTCCAAAACCATTTCCTGAATTGGATTGACAATCCCTAAAACATTGGAAAGATGCGTCACCGCCAACATTTTGACGCGATGATTCAACATTTTTTGAAATGCTTCAAAATCCAAATTGCCTGTTTCGGTGATTGGAATCACTTTTAAATGCGCTTTCTTTTGAAGGCAGATTTGCTGCCAAGGAATCAAATTCGCATGATGTTCCATCGCCGTAATTAAAATTTCATCCCCCGCCTTCAAACGCGGCGCGACAAAACTTTGGGCAACCAAATTAATACTATCCGTCGTGCCTTTTGTAAAAAGAATCGATTGAGGCGTTTGCGCACCAATAAATTTTTGTACCAAAATCCTTGTATTTTCATACCGATTTGTCGCTTTTGCTGCCAAGTTATATACGCCGCGTCGTACATTCGCGTTTTCATTCTCGTAAAAAAAAGTGACCGCTTCAATCACCGATTTGGGTTTCTGAGTGGTCGCCGCACTGTCTAAATAAACTAAGTCTGGATAATTGCCAAAAAGGGGGAAATCTGCCTTATTCATATCATTTTTTATATAAATTGTTTAAAGTAAAATTTAAAAATTCTCTATTTGTTTAAATAAAACCAATTGTTTATCAATGAATTAGCCAATAATTATCAAAAAAACTGTTTTAACTTTTTAAAAAAAATCTTAACGAATCATTCACATTTAATTAACAGGTTTTCATGATATTTTGTAACAATTTTACGTCTATATTGTAAGGGGTCACGATAACAACACCAGTAAAAACGTCCAAAAAAAATAAATTTTTACTTCTTTTTATCGTTCCGTTGCAGCTTGATGCCGCGAAAAAGCAACAATATTAGAACAAATTTTTGATTACAGAGCATGAAAAACTGTCCCGAGAAAGTTATGGAACCAGTTAGAAAAACAGCAAAATTTGCTGCCCTTGCAGCAACAGCCATTAGTTTATCCGTTTTCGGCATGGCGTGCCGCCAAAAACAAACCAATGAAAACGGAAGCGCGGTGTTAGCAACTGAAAAAAGTGAGGCGGCTGCACCTAAAACCATTAAATTGCCCGCAGAAAAATTGGATAGCGGTGCGAAAGTGGTGTATTTAACCTTTGACGACGGTCCGCTTCCAGGCAGTGAGGCGATTAATAAGTTGTCTTTGGAACACAAATTCAAAGGAAGTGTTTTCGTGGTGGGCAAACATACGACGAATGGTAAAACTTCTTTAAGAACGTTGCGCGATTATAAGAGAAACCCGTATTTAGATGTGTGCAATCACTCTTACACGCATGCGAATATGGATTATAAAAAATTCTATGCGGATCCAGAAGGAGCAGCAGCAGATTTGCGGAAAAATCAAGAAGATTTGAAATTGGATCTTAAAATTATTCGCCTTCCCGGTTCGCAATTGTGGGCATTGCCGACACGCGATTTTAACTTGAAAGTGCAAAAATCGGGTCCAACGGCTGAGATTTTGAAAACAGAAGGGTATAAAATTTACGGTTGGGATGTGGAATGGGGTCAAAAAGGGCCAGCACCTAAAGAAACGGCTGAGGAAATTGCGGCTAAAATTGATGAGCAATTTGCGAAAGAAAGAACTTGGACGCGCAATCATTTAGTGGTTTTGACCCACGATATTATGTTTTCAAAGCCAGAAGGTCAAGCACAATTGGTGAAATTAGTTGAATTGTTGCGGGCAAGAAAATATGTTTTGGAAAATATTCGCCATTATCCAGAAAAAGATTCGGGAGACGATAGCGATGATGATTTGAAAGATGTGGTCAAACAACATGAGCCTGTGAAACAACCTGAAGCGGCGGTTAAAACGAATTAAAATGGTGTCATAAATACTCAAAAAAAATAACCAATGAGGTCAATCTCATTGGTTATTTTTTTTTGTTTCTAAAAAAATGCTATTTTTGACGAAAGTTTAAAAACAGTTGAACGTGGAAAACTAATTTTGCCACGAATTACACGAATTTTCACTCATAATTCGTGCAAATTCGTGCAAATTCGTGGCAAAAATTTCTAAATTCCGAATTCGGCTAAATATTTACAAACATACAATTTAAATTCCTACGATGAATACTACAAGTGTTTCACACGACCCTAATTACGCATTACAATTAATTTTAAAAGCCATCGATAATTGCGATAGTTTCATCGATTTAGGCAATTGCGGTTTGACAGAAATCCCCGAAGCCATCGTCGGATTAGCAGCCGACCTTCAAGGATTGGCGTTAGGCGAATCCTTTTTCTATCCTGGCGCAACGCGCTGGCATGCTTCCGAAAATCAAGGCTTGCCGAATCGCATTCAAAATATTGATATTTTGTCGCGCTTGCCCAATTTGCAAACGCTCTCGTTGTATGGCAATGCAATTACAGACCTTTCAGCCCTTGCGGATTTAGCCGCCTTGGAGCATTTGTCGTTGCAACACAATCAAATTACAGCTATTGAACCTTTGAAAGATTTAAATAATTTGGTGGATTTGAACCTGTCTTATAACCAAATTAGTGATATTACGCCTTTGATGAATTTAAGCAATTTGAAAGAATTGTATTTGAATGATAATCAAATTCAAGATGCTGCTGCGTTGTCCAAATTGACCGCGTTGAC
>JBDKKX010000014.1:0-23620 GCA_039795795.1 Bacteroidota bacterium
TCGGACATCTACGGATTAACACCTGTTTGCGGTTCCCCGTAGCTTTTCGCAGCTTACCACGTCCTTCGTCTTCTTCGAGAGCCTAGGCATCCCCCGTGCGCCCTAATTCGCTTCCTTTCTCTTTACGAAATATTGCTACTTCGCTTAGATTTTGCATAAATCGTCTTCTAAAAAACAAACTTATCTTTCTGTTGTTACGATTTAATTCTACTCTTTCGGTCTGTCAAAGAACTTTTTGGGACTAACGTTTACCAACAATTCTAATTTTTATCTAAATTATAACTGCCTTTAAAACATCCCTTTTGTCAACTCTATGGATTCGAACCATGTTTCAAGCATCCTTGAAACCCTCCCGTTGAGGTGCGTTTTTCTTATTTTTCAATCGCTTTTCTTAGCGGCTGCAAAGGTACGATTGTTTTTCATTCCACCAAACTTTTTTGAAAGTTTTTTTAACTTTTTTTTATTCGGCTTGAAATCTTTAAACCCATTCGTTTAACCTTTGTTTCTTAAAGCGGCGCAAAGGTACAACACATTTTCATTTCTCCAAACTTTTTTGAAATTATTTTCAACTTTTTTTTGGAATCTTTAAAATCGTTTGCCTCGTTTGACCCCTTCTTTCTTAAAGCGACGCAAAGGTACAATTGATTTTTATATTTCCAAGTCTTTTTAAAAGAAAATTCAACTTTTTTTTGGATTCTTTAAAACCGTTTGTCTCATTTGACCTCCTCTTTCTTAAAGCGACGCAAAGGTACAACTTGTTTTCATTCTACCAAACTTTTCCTCCTTTATTTTGCTTTTTTTTTAATTTTTTTTTCTTTTTCTGAAACTATTTCATGGACAATTAATTGATTAAAGTCACAAATCATTGATTTACAAAGCATTATAAAACAATTATTCTTATTGCCGATTCTTACAAATAGAAATTTTTAGTTTTATTTTATAAAAAATTCGTCGCGGTAACTTTGGAATCTCATTCCTAATAAGGTATCTTTGCACTGTAAAAGCATTTACCTTGACAATCCACTCCTTATGAGAAAAAAAAAGCTTCTAAAAAAGAACCCAACAACAATTACCCGTGAAGCGATTCGACAACAAAGTGGCAAATCGTTGCCTACAAGTCGAACCATAACCATCTTAAAACGCACTCATTATTATGTGGTCACTCGTCCTATCATGGGCGATGCTCCGAAAAATTTTATTTACGTTTACGAATTTGGGCATGGGCACTGTCGGCGAGCGAAACCCAAGACTTGGATTCCTTATATCGCCAAAATTGGACATAAATGGTATCCCAATGAAAGTATCACAGAATATTTAATGGTTCGCATCGGCGAAGTCCTTAATTTGAAGATGGCAAAAGCGCGTTTAGCAATCCTAAACGGACAACTTCGTTTTTTAAGCCAGTTTTTTTTAACCCAAAAAGAAGTTTTGAATCATGGTGCCGAGCTTTTTTCTAATTATCTATCCGATCCTGAATTAATTGCCTTGATTGGCATCCGAAAAGAGGAACAAAATTGGTTTACATTTCAATTCATTGAAACGGCAATGCAAGCCAATTTCGGGGCGCAAGCCGCCGATTTTATACAAGATTTTGTCCAATTGCTGGCATTCGACGCACTGACAGGGAATAATGATAGACATCATTATAATTGGGGTATCATCACGGCTACGGAAGATGACGCATATCTACCCCGTTTCGCGCCCATTTACGATACCGCAAGAGGGCTGTTTTGGAGTACGAGCGATGCACAAATTCAAAACTGGATGCAACATCCAAAACAATTGCCTGCTCGTATCCAAAAATATGCAGAAGGCGCAAAACCTCAAACAGGTTGGGACAACCAAACCAATATCAATCATTTTCAATTGATGGAACATTTGGCACAAGATACTCGTTTCAGAGCCATCCTGCACCAAATGTATACGCCAAGCAACTTACAACGGATTTTCCAAGTCCTTGAGAATGAGTTTTCGGACTTGATGAATTTACAACGGCGCAATTTAATTCAAAATTATCTGCAATACCGTTTTGATAAACTATATACAATAATGATTCAATCTAAAAATCCTAAATAATGATACCATTTCTTAAAAATAGATTCCAAACCGAAGAACAAACGGTTCTGGAAACACCTCAACAAGAATTTGCCCGTTTTAGGCTCCTGTATAAAAATTTCCATATTGGAACGTTGGAATTAAAACAAGGTCTTTGGACGTTTCAATATAGTGAACCTTTTCGGCAACAGACGACGGTTAAAAAAATTAGACCGATTTTGAATTTTCCAAAAACGGAACACGTTTATCAAAGCGATGAATTGTGGCCGTTTTTTACAACCCGTATCCCGGGTTTGTCTCAACCGCAAATTCAAGCGATTCTCAAACGGGAAGCGATTGATGCTCAAAATACCGTTTTGCTGTTGCAGCGATTCGGGCGAGTGACTATTTCAAACCCCTTTGTGTTAATGCCGAGTGCAATCGCTGCTTAATATAGATTGATTCTCCATAATTTATAGATGAAGCCCAAAATGCGCTCCTTTTCTACGAGCGCATTTTGAGTTTAAAAACTGTTATTCGAGTTTTGATTTCGCCCATATAATAAGGTGTAAAAAGAAGATTCTATTGGAGTCCTTCCATAAAATAAAATAGGTTTCTGTAAGGTTTTAACACCTTACCAAAACCTATTTTATTAAATGTGAAGATCATCGTACTCGTACTACTTACCGCTTGCTATACTTTGTGATTTTGCAAAATTAAAATTGTTAAATTACTAATTAAAGAAAATGGTTGAATTACTAACTAAAGAACATTTGTTGAATTGCTTTTTTAATAATTCTATAAAATTTCATCCGAATTAGTTCAATTATTTCTGTAGCGTATGCCGTTTGTAGTCTATTTAGTTAGCTTAGCAGGAAATAAATTTCTTGACTACAGTGCGGTTTGTAAATTGCTACAATTCCTCTGTAACCTAGGCTGCTTCATGTACATCCATATAATTGTTTAAAGCTACCTTGTCAATTTTTTTTGATTGGGCTTAATTCTTATGTAATCATTGCAAGTACAATTAATTGTACGTGCAATGATTAGCAGTCATCTCCTCAGAAATATCACCTGCATTAGTGATAGTGTTACCAAACTTACTGTCCGCTTTAATGATTTCGTCCTCTGTACAACCATACAATTCTTTGGAAATACTTTGGATTAACGGGAGTAAGTGATTTTTAACAAAAGGGTCATCACTATCAGATGATAAAATTAAAACTATCTCTAATGGAACTTCCAACGCTTGGCAAATCTTGTCCAAAACATCAATATTGGGTTTCCGAAGATTGTTTTCAATTGTGGACAAATAAGACAAGGATAATCCTGTCTTTTGTGATAATTGCAGTAATGTAATTTGCTTTTTATTTCTAAAAAGTCTTAGAATTACGCCAAATTTTAAATTATTAGAACATTTCATGTGGGAAAGAATATTTTTACTTTTTGTTATGGTTGTTATACATATAGTGGAAGTATTTGTCAACTCACAATCGTTACATCTACTCTCGTTACTTGTTGTCTTCTCAAAATCACGGATAGCCCCCAATGATTGAGATTTAGTATTTGCAACTTGTATCATAAAAAGAACTTGAGCTTGCGGCACTAACACACTCAACTTTTGAAAAATAAGGTTCGGATCTTCGTTTAAACAAAGAACAGACTTCTTATCCTCTTTTAAACGAAGAATAGTCCTCTTTGAACAATCACCTTGCTCACAAACAACAACATAAAATGTTATTTCTTCTTCTTGAATAGCGTTCAAAGCAGCTGGTTCAACTTCAAACAATGAATAGGTTTTCGCTTGAGTCACAAACGCCATACAAAAAATATTAAACAAAAAACTAATTATTATTTTCTTTTTCATTTTAAAAAAATATGAATTCATTGATAAAAAATATGATTTTTTCATAATTACTTCATAAAATATTGATAATCAATTTTTTATATATAATTTATATAAAAGATTGCTGATAATGATTGTACTTACACTCAACCAATAACGATGCTTGCAAGTGATCTTGTTATGCTATCATTTAAGTTGCTAAAAATATATGTTGGAAGTTGGGCGATTCACATTTCTTCCAACATATATTTTTTTTCTGCCCCCTAAATTTAGACTTAATAGCGATGCTCATACAATTGGTTTTGATCGTAAGCAAATTTAAGAATTAATGCTTGATTACAATTATTTGTTACCAATTTGCCATTTCTTATAAGTCTTCATCATCGTTTGATGTCATTTCATCAAATTTTTCTTCCAGTAAGTGACCGAAAAAATTACTGATAATCTTGGAAAGTATATCAGTCCACCAACTTTTTATTTTTTCTCGCGGTGTGTCCTCTCCCGACTGTAATAACTTTTCGATAATGTCAAGGGCAGGTTGTAACTCTGCAAGACGTTCAGGGTGCTTTTTGCAATATGACAGTAGCATCTTTTTTAACTGTCCAACTTTTTCATTAATCATAACAAATGTAATTTTATACAAAAATTCAAAAAACAATTTAACAAAAACAATTCAACGCCACAAAGATAAAGCATAATTTCACAAATAGTCAAATTTATTTTTGACTATTTGTGAAATTTAACATTTTTTTAACATAAGCCAAATTAATTTCAATAAAAACCATACATTTTTAACAAACGGGAAACTGATTTAAAAAGAAATATGTTATAGAAATCATAAAATTGTTTTAATGAAGAAAAGCATATTTCACATTACAAAATACCGTTTTATAATCATAAACCATATTTAAAATTAAAAACAAATTAAAAAAACGAATAATACCTTGAAAGTAAAATAGATATGCCCATAACAAATTGGATAAGGTGTATAGATATAGGTTTTTGGTATTTGTAATGCTCTTTTTGAATGAATAAGTCAAGTGTAATCAGAACCGCAGCCATACTTTATGCGGACGATAATCAAAATACAACCCAAAAAACCATTCAAAGAAAGGTCGTTGAATGTATTTTTGTGGATTTTGACAATAGTGAACTTTCCGTCCCTCAAATCATTGAACGAATTCAATCACAGTTGGATCTTGTATTTGACCAAATTGAGGTTACAAAAATCATTAATGGTGCGAAAAAAGGTGTTTTTGAAGTAAGGTATGACCCAAATCTTAAACTGGATCTTATAAGATTAGAGAATGCTCGGTATCAAACTTTAAAAACAAGAGAAAGCAATAATACCATTAAAAATCATATTTCTGAATATGTTGAAACGGTTTACAAAGATGCTATTTCAACTTCAAAAGAGCATATTGAGGAGACGATTTACAAGTTTTTGTATGAGTTGCTGAATAAGAATATAGCCGCTTTCAAAAAAATCACCAGTTCAAAATTTAAAGCCGAAGATATATCTATCAATGCTAATGTTTTTGAAGCGCAGGAACGAGAGGCTATTAATGGTTTTTTAAATTGGGACAATCCCAGTAAAAATAAAGCAGTCTTTACGCTGATAAGTTATGCAATCGAATATTCATTAATATCTAATAATGTGGATGGCTCCACCACTTTTCTAAAATCACTCAAAAACAAAGTGTTTTATTTAGATAGTAATGTAATTTTTAGGGCGATAGGAATTGATGGCGAAGAACCTAAAAAACAGATAAAAACATTTATCCAGCGATGCAAAGATAGTGGGCAAATTTTCATTTTATCAAGATATACACTTGAGGAATTTAAATCAACAACAAAATATTATGTAAACCAACTGCAAAAAATCCCATGTAATAAAATTAATCCTCATATTTTTAAAAAATATGCGCATGCAAGCATTTATGAATTTTATCATAGTTGGAGAGCGTCAAGGAACACAGCATACGGCTTCGACCAGTTCAGTGCCTATATTGCAATGCAATTTGATAGTCTTAGAAAAGAATTTGCTATTCAAGAGGATTATCGGGTACCTTTTGACGAAGAGGACAAAATGGCGAGAAAAATAATTGATAAATACACCATTGAGATTGCCAATTCCAAAGGCACGAATACAAACCGTAATTCCTATGATGCAAAAAACACTTATTGGGTTGAAAAAAAGAGAGGCGATAGTGCAAAAAACATTATTGACACCAAGTATTTTTTCGTTTCGATAGACCAAAAATTAAGAAATTGGGATTTTCAAAGAAATGAGAATCAACCAATTGCATTATTGCCCAATCAATGGATGAGTATCGTATTGAAATATTTTGCGCGGACAGAAGATGATTTTAAAAGTTTTGTCAGTTTTTTGAAACTCAACCAAGATGATTCTGTAATTGAAGAAGAAAATCTCCAAATTATATTGGCAGGCATTAGCGAAATTACCGAAGATTTCAACAAACAAGCAGCCATTTTTGACAAAATGTTAGAAGTCAAATTCGACAGAATTATTGAAAACAAAAATAAAGACGAACTTAGACAAAAAGCATCTGAATTTGCTAAATCCATTATGGATACTGAAATCGCTCAACTGGAAGACAATCACAAAGCGGCAATAACAGAATACCAAGCCAAACTACTGATTACAGCAAGTAAAGAACAAGAAAGTATTTCCATTTCAATAGAAAGTACAGAAAAATTAATAACAGCAATCAATCAGTCTTTGCTTGATTTGGAAGCATCTCGAAAACCACTTGATATGCTTGCTGTCAAACAGACCACTCAACATTTATGGTTTTATGGTGGAATTGTAGCGTTTTTTCATATTATTCTTATCGTTTTAATTGCTATATTGGGTTGGGACACAATGGAAAAATATACATATATTTTTGGTTTAAGTGATATAGCCTTCTCACCTATCTATTTCCTTGCGAATGGTAAAAGTTTTAACTTAGATAATTATCGTGACAAGATTTTAGCAAGCAAAAAAGAATTAGTTTACCGAACATATAATTTTAATTTTAATAGGGTGAGCCAGATACAAGCTGATAAAATTGAGTTAGAAAATAAATTACAAACCTTAAAAGCAAAATTATAAGTGTAAAGAGGCATCAAAAACGAACGATATTTGATACCTTGCATTTTTACAGTCTGCGAAAAGCTTCTAAAAAAAATCTTACGCACTTTTAATAGCTTTCAAAGGATTTAAAAAAGCCTCAATCCGTTCCAACAAACGATTTTTCCTTACTCGAAAAAAAAGACACCATTATAGATAGGTACAAATCTACAAAAAGGTTAAATCGCCCCTTCATTCAAGTGACTTTTTGAAATTCAGTTCTAAAAATTTGAAAATCAATGAATTACCTTTTAAATCATGGCAAAAAAAAATAAAAATGGGGATACTTTGTTTTTTAAGATTTGTCAAGGTTTAAATCTAACGCAAAACAAATTAATGCATATTTGAGTTTTGATTTCGCCTAATAGTAAGCTGTAAAAGAAGATTCCATTGAGGTAAAATCCTAAAAAGTTGATTCTTAAATGATTACAACAAATTCTTTTTCGAACCAATTCTATTTTTTTATTTGGATAATTCCTTTTCAATATCCTCAATGCTTGGCAACGACGGTTTTAAATTGGGCGGCAATGCTTTAGTCAACTCATATTCCGAAACGCCAATCGGCTTATGCGTGTCCCGTAAAGCATATTCTGCAATAATTTTGTTTTTATTTTCACAAAGAATTAAACCTATCGTGGGCTGGTCGGTCGGATGCCGAAGTAAATCGTCCACTGCGGAACAATAAAAATTCATTTTTCCTGCATATTCGGGTTTGAAATCGCCTTTTTTCAAGTCAATCACCACGAAACAACGCATTTTGAGGTGATAAAAAAGCAAATCCATATAAAAATCTTGGTTGCCGACGGCTAAATGATATTGTCTGCCGACAAAAGCAAAACCTTTTCCTAATTCCAACAAGAATTTTTCAATATTTTGGATAAGTCCTAATTCTAATTCTCGTTCCACAAACGGTTCTGCAAGCGTTAAAAAATCAAAAATATACGGATCTTTAAGCGTCTGCGTTGCTAATTCACTTTGAGGGTTTGGCAATTGTTTCTCAAAATTAGTCGTCGTAATACCTTGCCTTTCAAAGAGTTGTGATTTTATCATTGCGATTAACGTCTCTCGGCTCCAATGATTTTCGATGATTTGTTGCATATACCAATAGCGGATTGTCAAATCTTTGACTTTTTCCATCAAACCAATATGGTGTCCCCAAGGCACTCCAAACAATAAATCCATACTCGGCAATTTTGCAACAGGCTGTTGCAAAATTGAATACTCTTTGGCAAAGCGGAGCATATATCCTAAATTGCGCTCTGAAAAGCCTTTAATTTCAGGCAATTCATTTTTGAGGTCATTTGCCAATTTAGGGATGACGCGGGCAGACCAACCTTGATTTTGTTGGCGTTGATGAATCAACGCGCCAATATCCCAATACAAAGTGATCATTTCAGCATTGACTGCTAAGATGGCTTTGATTTGCGCGTTGCGAATGCGTGTTTTGATTTCGCTTAATAATAAGGTGTAAAAAGAAGATTCCATTGGAAACGGTTTTGTTCAGCAAAATTAACAAACCTAAAAGAAATTTGATTTGAACTTTCTTATATTTGTGTGAAATTTGTACCATCAATCGCACCATTCTTATTATAACTCATGTTAGAATCCATAAATACAAGTAGATTAGAAGATGGAAACCGAGCTATCGCTCAAAAAATTATTCAACGCCTTGATGTTTTAGAAAGAACAATTAAAAAAAATTGTGGACGTTGGGCGTGGGAATTACTACAAAATGCAAAAGATAGTATTGCCATCAAGGAGGATAAAAAAATTTCCATTAAAATAGAATACAATAAAGATTCGCTGACCTTCCGTCATAATGGAATTCCATTTACGGAATACGATGTCCGAGGCATTATCAATCAAATATCATCCAAAGAAATAATAGAAGGAGAGCAAACGCGCAAAACAGGACGGTTTGGAACTGGTTTTATGACGACTCACTTACTCTCCCGAAAAGTACACATTAAAGGTATTTCAAAATCAAATCATGGGAATCAATATTATGCTTTTGATTTTTTGTTGGACAGAACGGCTAAACAAATGGCTGAATTTATCTCAAAATTGGATGAAACTTGGAAGGCTTTCGCCAATCGTTTCTGCCCATTAGATGATTATGATGAAACGGATATGGCATTTCATACTTCTTTTTCTTACCTTTTAGAAAGCGACAAGCAACACGAAGTAGCAAAAATTGGACTGGATGAATTTATAAAACTGTTGCCATTAGTATTGGCATTTATCCCTAAATTAGAATCTGCCGAAATCATTGACCAAGTAGAGGATAGACAATTAATGTTTAAGGTAAAGCACCAAAATACGGGAAATGGGCTAATGTGCATTCAAAAAACAGAAAATGATGTTATAAAAGACATATTTATTGGGACAAAAGCTCAAAAGGGGATAACAATAGCTGTTTTATTAAAGCAAATACAGCTTGGTTTTGAGATAGAATCTATGGCGGATTATCCTAAATTATTTTGTGATTTTCCATTAGCTGGAACGGAAAGATTCCATTTTCCATTCATTATAAATAGTTCCGATTTCAATCCTTTAACAGAAAGAGATGGGCTTTATCTAAAAGATAGTAGTCATAAAGACGTGCAAAAAAATCAATCCTTAATAGCTGACGCAGTATTATTAGCGAAACAATTGATTCAAGATTTGGCAAAAGGAAATTTTTATAATTTGTACAATATAACAGGTACGACTATGCCTAATATGGATGAATCTTTTTTTGATAAAGCATGGTTCAAAACATCTGTGCAAGCCCCATTAAGGAATGCTCTTTATGAGGTCGGCATTGTTGAAATAGAAGACTCCTCGCAAAAAAGAGCCATTAAATCTCTTTATTTTCCTTCTAATCAATATTCTGGAGCCGTACAAAGCAAATTATGGCAATTTCTTTTTGATTTAAATGCTGAAAGTGTGTGTAAAAAAGCACATTTGACTTACTGGAATCCTTTGTCATGGAATACCGAATCTATTCCTACATGGTATTCGCATCAACTCCTTTGGAATGGTTGGAATATTATATCTTATAGCAATTTATTAGAAATGGTGGAGAAATATAATGATATAACTACTTTGTCCAAACAATTGAATAAAAATGAAGCGGATACACTTCACTGGCTCAATAATTTATATGATTTTGTATTAGAAAATGGAAACGGAGCATTCTATAACAAAGCGATTATCCCCAATCAAAAAGGTGTGTTTAGAAAAAAAACGGACTTAAAAGCAGATTATGTAAAAGATGAGCTATTAGTTGAAATCTTGGCAATCTTAGGCGATGATTGGAAAGAGATTTTGATACACTCTGCTATTCAATTAAAAGACAATGATTTACATCCGAGAGATAAACAACAAATTGCAAATGCAATCACTAAAGCCGTCAATGAAAAAAAGGAAAAAGAAAAAGTTGCCACATCATCGAATGAGTACACACTTGACGAGTCTTTTGCAAAAGCAATTCTTTTATTAATGAAATGGTTTGATAATCATTCCTTCGAAGCAGGAGAAATAGAAAGCAAGTCCTTATTTCCCGAATTGCACCAAAGAAAAGCAGAGATTTTTCTAAATACAATAAGTGATAAGGAAAACCTTTATAAAATCATGCGGAGTAACTTAACCTTGCGTGAAATCGCAAGCATCATTGAGCAGGTGGACGAAAATCCAAGTATAAGGGAAAATGTAACTCTAAGTATTCTTTTGACAGACCTGTTTACTGAATTTAGTTTGGAAAATATGGACGAATTGCGCCAACGATTGCAAAATACCATTCCAATTGAAGATAAAGATTTGACGAATCATGTACATTATTCCACTCCGAGTTTTGAGAAATTTCAGTATGCAAAAGAAATACGGGAAAGAGCAAAACAAAATGTCATTAAACATTTAAAAACACTGATAAATTATGATTGTACAAATTTAGAAGAACTTACTGAGAATGTAATAAGTAGGATTAAAAAAAATGATATACCAATCACTGTGATCATTCGCCCCTCTGACTATGGTGTTGTAATTATTTATTCCGATTCAGAAAAAGAATATTTAAAATTTGAAGATGAATATACAGAACTCTGGGTTGATAACGGAAAAGATCTGCCTCAATATCTAACTTTAGGGAAAGTAATCAAAAAATTAGGCATTAATAAAATTTAAATTTAAAATAATGGATTTAAAAAAAGAAGCTCTTGCACTATTACATTACCATGAATGTGAAACAGTAAAATTTGTAAGTATTTTACCGTCTTCACGAATTATGGCACAATTAATTAGTGCATTTGCAAATACCAAAGGTGGATACATCATATTAGGGGTTGATTCAGACAAACGCGTAATCGGTTTAAGTCAAGATTCCAGAGTAAATACGATAATGGAAAATTCTTTAAACTCACTTTCTACCCTGCCCAATATGCAGCAACAATATGTATTGTATGAAGGCAAACAATTATATGCTATAAGAATTGAAAAATCAGAGACGCTTATTTTAGTTGAAAATATGGTTTATAAACGAATCGGAACAACAGTTATTAGCGAAAAGTCCGTACAACCTATTATTTCTGAAAAAAAAGAGCCGACTAAACAGAAAATATTATTTTTAGCGGCAAGCCCTAAAAATGAAAAATGGCTACATTTAGATAAAGAATATAAAACTATCAAAGATAAATTGCACAACAGTCCTCATTTGGAACTTTTGCTACCTGAATTTAGTCTAACTATTGATAGTTTTCTGAGTGCTATGAACCAAGCACCACAAATTGTTCATTTTTCGGGGCATGGACAATATAACGGAATTACTATCACCAATGATAAGAATTATTCGGAAGTGATGTCCACTAAGACATTGGAAATGTTGTTTGAACAATATGAAGGAAATATTAAATTGGTGGTCTTAAATGCTTGCTATTCTGAAGCACAAGCCAAAGTAATTTCTAAATTTGGAATGTACGTGATTGGTATGACGAATACCATTAAAGACAATGTAGCTATTGATTTTGCTTCTGGACTGTATCTTGGCTTGGGTTTAGGTAAAAATATTCAAGGTGCTTATAACTATTCAAAAATTTTATTAAACCATAAGCACTCTAATTTCACAGATTTACCCAAAGTTTGGAAAAATGAAAAAAGATTAGATTGGGCAAATTAGTTAAAAAAGTCATGTTGCAACGATAAATTTTGGATTTGAGGTGAACTCAATCACAGTTATTGGAGTTGATAAGAATAGTTGAAACAAATAAGCAACCCAAAAAGGCATTCCAGACCCGTTCTGGAATGCCTTTTTGAGTTTAAACGAATCCGATTACTTTTTCTTTTTAGGCTCAAACCATAATTTTTGTTCTAAAAAATCAATCGTCAGCACGCCTTGCCCTCGAAAAAAGTCTAACCCTAAAACACCATCATACGAGCTTATCAATCCCTTTTCCAAAAAATCATATGTCTTATAGGAGTCCTTTCTCCCGTATAATAATGGCGTACTTTTGCATATTGTTTCACTAAATCGCGCCCTTGTAACGCCAATTGACGTTTATCCGCCGCCCGAAGAATCACGCGCCCGCCTAATAATTCCAACTCA
This sequence comes from Bacteroidota bacterium, assembly GCA_039795795.1. Taxonomy (GTDB): domain Bacteria; phylum Bacteroidota; class Bacteroidia; order Chitinophagales; family Saprospiraceae; genus JAAFJT01. Next base: position 12,595 of record JBDKKX010000014.1, read on the forward strand.
TTCATTTGAGTATCCGCTAATAAAAGCCATTCATTAGGATACTGTTTTTTGAGTTCTGCTACCGAAAGATACCCATTATTGGAAATCGTTTCATTCGGCGTAAGGGCTTGAATGAAATCTAAGGAACGCAAATAAGCCAACCAGATTTGAATTTGTTGATTATCTGCTTCTTTTAATTGAAGTGAAAAAGTTGTCATTCCTTTTTAAAAATTGAGTTTACAATTACAAGACTATCCTAAATGGTAACAATATTATCAAAGGATAAGTTCAAAGCCGATTTCGCGGCTTTTCGCAGATAACCGTTTGAAAGAAAAATCTGCGAAACCATCCGCAAAATCGGCGGAAAAGAAATCTTAATTGGTTTTTTTCAAAAAAATTGCGTCAAATCTCTTAGATTGACGCAATTTTGCGTTTATAATCAAAAAAGTCGAAAATGAAAAAAAATCTTCTTCACCTATTATTATGGTCGCTGTGGATGCAGCCGTTGGTTGCTCAAAATCGGGGCGCGGAGGCGGAATATGTCAACCATTTGTATAATGCCATGTCGGACGATGAGCGTTTGGGGCAATTGATGATGATTCGGGCGCATTCCAATTTGGGCGAGGATCATGTTGCGAAAGTGGATTCGTTGATTCAGCAATTTCATGTTGGGTCGCTTTGTTTTTTTCAAGGTACGCCTGAAAAACAGGCGGAATTGACCAATCGGTATCAGCAATTGTCGAAAATACCGCTTTTAGTGGCGATGGATGCGGAATGGGGTTTGAGTATGCGCTTGAAAGAAACTTGTATTACGTTTCCGAAGCAGTTGATGTTGGGCGCGATTCAGGATGATAAATTAATTTATTATTTTGGCAAAATCGTGGCGAAAGAGTGTAAACGATTGGGCGTGCATATCAATTTCGCGCCTGTGGCGGATGTGAATAATAATCCGAATAATCCTGTGATTAATGAGCGTTCGTTCGGCGAGGATAAGTATAATGTTGCGACTAAATGTTTTATGTATATGCGCGGAATGCAAGATAATGGTTTGATGGCTTGTGCGAAGCATTTTCCGGGGCATGGCGATACGGATGCGGATTCGCATTTTGACCTGCCGCTTATCAAACATGATATGGCGCGGTTGCGTAATACGGAACTGTTGCCGTTTCGCATTTTGACGGATGGCGGGGTGCAATCGATGATGGCGGCGCATTTGCAGATTCCTGCAATCGATGATACGGAGCATTTGCCGACTTCGCTTTCTAAAAAAGCGGTGACGGAGATTTTGCGCAATGAAATTGGGTTTAAAGGGATTATTTTTACGGATGGTTTGGAAATGAAGGGTGTTACCAAATATTATACGGGCGGCGAAGTGGAAGCGCGGTCGATTGCGGCGGGCAATGATATTTTGTGTTTGCCCGAAAATGTGGGCGATGCTTTTCTGAAAATCAAACAATATATTCAAGCAGGTAAAATTAATCCTGCGGAAGTCGAAAAAAGTGTGAAAAGGGTGCTTGCTGCCAAATATCGTTTGGGTTTGACGACGAAACCGACGATTGAAACGAATCATATTCGGGCGGATATTCAATCCGAAGAGGCTTTGGCGTTGAAAAAGCAGTTGATTGAGGCGGCTTTGACGTTGGTTCGGAATGAGGATAAAATCGTTCCTATCAACGCTGAAAAGGGAGTCAAAATGGCTACGGTCAGCATCGGTTCGGCGACGATGACTGATTTTCAAAAGCAAATCTTGGAATTATCGCCTGCCATGCCGCAATATCGGATTGGCAAAAGGGCGAATTCGGAGGAACAAAAAGATTTATTGGATAAATTAAAGGATGTTGAAACGGTGGTGGTTTCGTTGCACGACATGGTGCCGCAGGCGGCAAAACAATTTGGTTTAAATGATACGGTGCGTGCAATCGTTTCGCAATTGGGCGCGACGAAAAAAGTGATTTTAGTGGTTTTTGGGAATCCGTATAGTTTAAAATATTTTGATAATATTGCCAATCTTTTGGAGTGTTATAATGAAGACCCGATGACGCAACAAGCGGCGGCTAATGCGTTGTTTGGCAAGTTTGTTTTGAAAGGAAAATTGCCGATTACGGCGAGTCCGAAATCTAAATTTGGAGATGGCGCGATGATTCAACCCAAACATTTGCCGAAAACATTGAATATGGAAAGCATTGGTTTGGATGCAAATAAGTTAAAAAAAATTGATTCTATCGCTCAAGAATTGATTGCAAATGGGGCGGCACCCAGTTGTCAGATTTTGGTGGCGAAAAATGGTCAAGTGGCTTATCATAAAGCATTTGGTCATCATACGTATGAGCAAATAGAGCCTGCAAAAACGGAGGATTTATATGATTTGGCGAGTATTACGAAGGTTGCTGCGACGACGATTTGTTTGATGCGGCTGCACGAAACGGGGCAAATTGATTTGAATAAAAAGGTCAGTGATTACCTGCCGCGTTTGAAAGGTTCTAATAAAGAACACATTTTGTTGAAAAATTTATTGATTCATCAAGCGGGTTTGAAACCTTGGATTCCTTTTTATAAAGCCACTTTGGAAAATAATAAATGGTCAACCTTGTATTACAACGAAATTAAAAATGGTCAATTTAATGTGCCTGTTGCCAAAAATTTGTATATGAATGAGTCCTATATTGATACGATTTTCCAAAAAATTGTGGCATCGCCCTTAGAACCGACGACGGAGTATAAATATTCGGATTTGGGATTGATATTAATGACGGAATTGATTTATAAAATCACGGGTAAAACGTTGGATGTATTTGTGTCGGAAAATTTTTATAAACCTTTGGGCATGAATTCAACGCTTTTTAATCCATTAACGCGGTTTTCGGAAAATAAGATTGCGCCGACGGAGGAAGATACGTATTTTAGAATGCAGCGATTGTGTGGTAGTGTGCATGATATGGGTGCGGCGATGTTGGGCGGCGTGAGTGGACATGCGGGTTTATTTTCCAACACGGCGGATTTAGCGATTTTGTTTCAAATGTTGTTGAATGGAGGCGTTTATGAAGGCGTTCGTTTTTTCAAACCTGAGACGATTGCTTTATTTACGAGTCGGCAAGGCGGGAGTACGCGGCGCGGTTACGGTTGGGATATGAAGGAAACGGATACCAAAAAAACGTTGAATATGAGTGCTTCCGCGCCTGTTTCGACGTATGGACATACGGGTTTTACGGGCAATGCGGTGTATGCAGACCCTGATAATCAATTGATTTACATCTTTTTATCTAATAGGACTTATCCGAATGCGGATAATGATAAGTTGCTAAAAGGGGATTATCGCCCGCGCATTCAGACGGCGATTTATGAGGCGATGCGGAAGAATTTGGATTAAATAGGGTTTTTTTTGGATTAAATGGGATTGATTTTTTGGGATTTATGGGATTTTTTTAATCAATCCCCATAAATCCCAAAAAATCAATCCCATTTAATCCAAAAAAAATCCCATTTAATCCTAATTCCAACCGTTTTGTTTTATTTTTGTTAAAAAATTGAATTTTTCGCGCTTAAATACCGTATTTTACGTCCAAAAAATAAATAGAAACTGCAAGGTCTTTTATCGACGAATGGAATTCATAAAAAAAATCAGATTATGTTAAAAAAAATTATTTTAATGAGCGCGTTGTTACCTGCCTTACTCCATGCAATGCCCTCTTTTAAACCCACCCGCGACGATAGCGATGCGGATAGAATGTTGATTTTCCAAATTGTGAACCCTTTGGCGAAAGGGGAATGTGGGGTTTTACGCGGTTCGGTGAGTTTGGTGGAAATCCGTGTGGATGGTTCGATGTGGGTCAAGGCGCAATATCCTGCGATTTACGGCATCAATGGTTGCGATAAAAATTGGCGCGGCGATAAAAAAACGCCGCTTGGAAAATATCATGTCCTCGAAACGCGCAAAAAAAGTTTAAGTAGTCCCAGCGAACGCAATAAATTTGGCGGTTACAGCATTCCAATCGATTATCCGAACCGCGAAGATGTAAAAGATGGCTATTCGGGCGGCGATATTGCGATTCACGGCGGACGCGTTGGTGGCACTTTGGGTTGTGCGCGGGTGTTGGATGGGACGATGGATGCACCGACTTTGGGCAAAGAAAATATTGAACAAGTCGCGCATTTTGTCAAAAGAGGCACGCCTGTTATCTTGATGGAGAATTTAGCACAAGAATTATTGGGTTTTGAGGGTCAATTGTTGGCGGATGAGCCGACTCGGTTTTGGCGCACCGTTTTGGGCGACGATATTGGACGCAAACGGTTGCGGTATTGGTGTACGGAATATCAATCGCACTTGTCGCCGACGGTTGCGGTTCTGCCGCAAGCTCAAAATGTGACCGTTTCGGTTTCGGGGGTCTTGAATAACGATGTGCGCTATACGGAAAAACATTTAATTGACCAAATGCCTTATACGGCATGGTGTTTTTCAAACAAAATGTCGGATAAATCTGCCATTTTTGAATTTCCTGCGGAACGGGAATTGCGTCGATTGGTGGTCAAAACGGGGTATGACAAGTGGACTCCGACGCGTGAAGATAGATGGCAACAAAATAGTCGAGCAACCGCTTTTCGACTTTCGTTCGATAAAGATTCGATTCAAACGTATCAAATAGGAGATATTCGAGAATCACAATTGGTTGATTTGAAATCGATTGTGAAAACTAAAAAAGTTAGGGTTGAAATTACGGGCATCAAACCGGGTATGACTTATACGGATGACGTTTGTATTTCGGAATTAAATTTTGAATAGCTGGGGCGTTGGAATTGGGATTAAATGAGATTTTTTTGGGATTAAATAGGATTGATTTTTAGGATTTATGGGATTTATTAAAATGCTATAAATCCTAAAAATCAATCCTATTTAATCCTAAAAAAATCTTATTGGGATTAAATAGGATTGATTTTTAGGATTTATGGGATTTATTAAAATGCTATAAATCCTAAAAATTCTAAAAAATCAATCCTATTTAATCCCAAAAAAATCTTATTTAATCCAAATTCCAACCCTCATACAACAAAAATTGTTTTAATTATCTGCCAACTTTCCAGCTTGCTGTATCATGTTACTTTTCAAAAAAACAAAACAACTCGTTTTAAGTATTGCAATCTTAACGCCATTTATATGGAGTTGCAATCGGGACAAACCTGCACCTAAATCGCCGCCCATGGCTTCTCATCCCACTATCGCGCCTTCGGATACGGCATCGGCTCAGGCGATTGCGCCGCCGACGGATGCACCTGCGCCAACAGTCGCGCCGATGAACGCAGTCGTTGCAGATTCAAGTGCGGGCGGACAAGCTTTAGACGATTGCACTTTTTTGAACCAATGGTTTAAAAATGATTGCGATTCTATCGGAACGCGCTTTGCGTGTAGCGGGGCTGAAAAATTCATTGTCGAGGAAAATGCGGATGCAGAATGGTGTTCTGGAGTCGGTTATTTGCGTGTAAAGACTTTGTTTCGACAACAATTTGTCGAAAATGGCGCGTCCAAAATGATTTTATTGACGGGCATGATGCCCGAAGCCAAATGGGGAGATGCTAAATTTAGTGAAACCTTGGTTGGCGCGTCGCTTTGGGCGAAACAAAATAAAAGTTGGAAATTGCAAGCCGAAACGAAAATGATTACTTTTTTGCAATCGAATATTCGGAAACCGATGGAAATTCAATATTCGGATGCGCAAAAACAAATTGAAATTCGGTACAAAGAGGGCAAAACAGACCAAATTTTGCGGATTGGGCTGAAAAATGGTCAATTTGTGCCTTTGGACGTGAGCAATAAATAATTTTTTTTTTAACGATATAAATGCTGTGCATTTCGATTTTTGAAATGCACAGCGTTTTTTTTGGGGAGGAGGTTTCCATTAGATGCGAAAAGTAGGTTACAAATGGTGATACGAATGGATGTACGGATTTTACGGATTTCACGGATGCGGTACGGATTTTTTTGAACTCCATGCTTTGTTTCGAGCAAAAAAATAAAAAAATCCGTACCGCATCCGTGAAATCCGTAAAATCCGTACATCCATTCGTATCACAATTTACCCAAAAATGGAATCTAAAAATAAAATATCCCTTTTTTTTTGCAACCTACTTAAAATGGGTAGGGCGCAGCATTATAACAAGGTATAATTTTGCATCATCAATCTTTATTTAACATTCATCAGTACTCACGTTTAAAAAATTGTACGTTATATAAGTGTTTCAACTTGTCAATATTATTAAAATTCCATTACTAAACAACTATTTTCGTTGTTAAACAACGAAAACAATTGTTCAACAACAAAAACAGTTGTTTCAACAACGAAAACAATTGTTCAACAACAAAAACAGTTGTTTCAACAATGAAAACAATTGTTCAACAACAAAAACAGTTGTTTCAACAACGAAAACAATTGTTTAACAACGAAAAGAGTTGTTCAACAACGAAAAAGATTTTTCAATTTATAAAAATGATACGATGAAAAGTACATTCCTTTTATTTGGATTTATAATATTCGTTCAGTGCAGCCCTGTTATTCAATCCAATAACTTAGTTGCAAAGCAAGGATATTTAATTTTCGGCATCAAATACGGTGAATGTATTCAAAATTGTGCTCAAATTTATCAATTACAAGGAGAATCGTTGTATAAAGAGGACAAAGTCAATTATATAGCGAATCCGTTTCAACAAAATTTTGTTTTTAACAGTACTCCATGGAGTGCGCATCATTATTCCATCGCTAAAACTCTTTGGGATAGTTTCCCAAACGCGCTTTTCAACAGCGATATTAAAACATTTGGTGCGCCCGACAGCCATGACCAAGGCGGCATTTTGATAGAACGACAAATGGACAATCGAATACAACGTTGGTATATAGACCCTGATGAAGCTCAATTACCCGAATTTTTAAGAACCTACGTTACAAAAGTTAAATCGGTTTTAACCCAAATGAAACAATAATTTTTTTTTTCACCCCTAACAAATCATTTATGACAACCAAATTTGATTTTAATGCCCATCCTGTATGCAGGATGTTGGCGATAGCTATCCTATTGCTATCCGCTACACCCAATTGGGGGCAAAAATACACCTTATTGGAAGCAACGACACGAGAAGGAAAGGTGAATCAGGGCAAATCCCCTGAGGTGGTGCGCACTCAAAACGTAATCCTTCATTCCGACTTGTTGGATCAAATCCCTACCTTTACCGTCAAATTGTTTGACCAAGAAATTACGATTACACGGGATAAAAATTCCTTGTTGCCCGACCCGACGACCCGCGCTTATCGGAGAAAAGAGAAAAAACAACCTTTTTTCTGGTGGGGACACGTCAACGGGGATAAAGATAGTTATGTGTTGATTTCAAAATCGGGTCAAACGTATGCGGCGAACCTTTTGTATAACAACAAATTGTATCAAATTCGTTTTATTGGCAATGACGTTTATCAATTGCGGGAAACCGACCAACAACAATTCCCGAAAATTGATGAATCCAACGATAAATTTCGCAAAAAAACCAATAAATCCAATAAATTCCAAGACCCTTGTTCCGATTCTGACCCTGGGGACGTGATTGATGTGATGGTTTTATACACCACTGCGACGCGGGTTGCGGCGGGCAGTCGGGAAGCGGTGGAAGCCGAAATTTATTTGGCGGCGCACGAAACCAATTTGGCTTATTACAATAGCAATGTCATTCAACGCATTGATTTGGTGCATGTTAACGAAATCGCTTACACAGAAACGGGGAATTCCTCGACGGATGTGAATGCTTTTCAAGCAAATCCGACCGTTTTAGCGACTCGAAACCTCTATTTTGCGGATATTGCGGTGTTGATGACGGAAACATTGGACGCTTGTGGACAGGCTTACGATATTCTTGACCCTGTGACCACTGCCTTTGAATCCAGTGCTTATTGTGTCGTTAAGCGCAGTTGTGCCACAGGATATTACAGTTTTGCGCATGAATTGGGTCATTTAATGGGTTGTCGCCATGATTGCGCGAACAACCCGACTGCAACCCCGTATGCTTATGGGCATGGTTATGAATTTTGCGGGGGCGGCAATTGGCGCACCGTTATGACTTACAATGGTTGTGGTAGTACCCGTTTGCCGTATTTTTCCAATCCGAGCGTCAATTATACAGACGGCAATGCGATGGGGACGACCGCAGGCGCGTGTCAAGCCGATAACCATCAAGTGCTTAATAACACGGCTTTTACGGTTGCGAATTTCAGATGTCATTCGGCTTCGGTGAATAATGTTTGGATGAAAGATACGTGGAATGATCGGGGTTTAGAACCCGACCCTGCGACGGCGGGAGAAGATATGTGGCAATCGCCGTATCTTTGGATTCGGAACACGCAGGATGTGGATTTATTGCATCAACATCAACACGAAAATCCTGAATTTGGTGCTACCAATTGGATTTACGTCAAATTGCATAATGGCGGACCGATTGCCAATGGCGAACTGAAAGTTTATTATGCGAATGCGAATGTTTCGTTAGCTTGGCCATCGGGTTGGACATTGATTGGCAGTGTGCCGTTGAGTATTGGCGCGTCCACGAGTAAAGTGGCGGAATTGGCTTGGAGTGGATTGCCAGGAACGGGACATTATTGCTTGGTAGCGCGTTGGGAATCTCCAACGGACCCGATGGCGGTTGCAGAAGGAAGCGATATAGGGGTCAACACTCGAAATAATAATAATATTATTTGGCATAATGTGAATATTGTAGATTTGGTCTCGGATGCCAACCGTGCTGTTGCCATGAATTTTGAACCGTTGCGAGGCAGTACGATTGAAATCCAGTTTGACAACAAGTTTCCGAATAAATCGTTCGTGCCTTTGGGCACAGTGGAAGTGAGTTTTGATGAAAAAACGCTGAGTTCTGTCAATGGTCGCGTGACAGGGACGGGTTTTAGACAAACGGGTAAAAATACGTTTGTAATCACGGCACCCACCGTTACTTTTAACAATTTGGGGACAGGTTCTGGGCATAATGGGCAAATTAATTTCAAATTTGTCAAATCGGTGAATACGCCCAAAGGAAAATATTATTGTAATGTGAAACAGGTTTTTAGCCCGTATTTAAAAGAACGGGTCAGAGACAATGCTGGAGTTCGATACCAAATTAATTTGGATTACTGAGAAATTAGGATTAAATGGGATTTTTTTAGGATTAAATGGGATTGATTTTTTAGGATTTTTAGGCTTTTAATTAATCCTAAAAATCCTAAAAAATCAATCCCATTTAATCCCAAAAAAATCCCATTTAATCCCAATTCCAACGTACCGCACTTTCACGGAATAAAAACAACGCCTTTACTCAATAACCGCGCTGTCCGAATCACGCCCGATTTTTGAATCCGTCCATTGTCATCTTTTTCCAACGAAACCGTCATTTCGCCCGACGGATGTTCCATCGAATACGCATTTTCCCCCGATTTGGGCAATGAAACAATGCCTTCCGCCACCGTATTCGGCAAAATACAAGCAGTCGCCGCCGAAATCGCCGCCAAAACCCCAATCGCATCATGGCAAACATGGGGAATAAACATCCGCGTATTCACCAAACCACCGTTTTGCGCAGGCGAAATTAGGCACATTTTTGGAACACTCTGTTCGCGCACATCCCCCAAATTCATTTTAGGACTAATCTGTAAACGAATGATTTCCAATTGTTGCTTCAACTCAACGTTTGCATCTAATGCAGCCTTCGTTTCGTTGCCCGAAAGCCCAAAATCACGCGCCCGCAGCACTACTAACGGCATTCCATTATCAATACAAGTCATTTGTTTGCCATTTATCACGTCGATTGGATTGCCCGTTGGAAACAATTGACCACAAGTCGCGCCCATCGTATCCAAATAATTGCAAATAATCGGTGCCGCCGTCCCCAAAACCCCATCAATTTTCACCTTTCCAGCATAATTGACTTGACCATTTGGGGTTTCGACGATGACTTCACAAATCCCGCCCGTATTCAAAATAGCAACTTTCGCGCTCGTGGTCGGATGCGTTGCGCGCAACATGCCCGATTCAATCGCAAACGGAACCACCCCTGCAAGAATATTGCCGCAAGTTTGAACCGTCGAAACGCGCCCTTTACCCACCATATCTTGAATGAAAAAGTATTCTAAATCAACACTTTGCGCTTCCGAAAGGCGGACAATCGCTGCTTTACTGCTCAACGAACTCCCACCGCCTAAGCCATCGATTTGACGCAAATCGCCTATCCCCACTCCTTCCAACGCCGCTAAAATCAAATGATTGCGTTGTTTTTCATCGGCGGGCAAATCGGCGGCATTGAAAAACAAGCCTTTGGAACTGCCGCCGCGCAAGTGCATATATGGAATTTGTTGCTGCATCAGTAACCATATTTTTTATCCCAACCATAAATTTGCAACGAATTGCGTCCTTTGCGCAACTCAATTCGGACATTTTCTTCTTTAAGTTCTCGTGCCCGCGCTTTTTCAATGGTTTCTACCACCAAATGTTGCGGAATCACGACTACTCCATCCCGGTCTCCCACGATGATATCGCCCGGATGCACCATATATTCGCCCATGATAATGGGTTGATTTAGAATCCCTTCGCCATGATTTCCAGTCCCTTTGATGCACAAACCGCGACTGAATACAGGAAAATTCATCGCTTCAATATCGTCCGCATCGCGCACGCAGCCGTCAATGACTAATCCAGCAATGCCTTTGGTTTTCGCGCCGAGACTCATCAAATCGCCCCAATAGCCCGCTTCGTAAAAATTGGAACAATTGGCAACCAATACATCGCCCGCTTGCGCATAAGCGTACGCTCGATGCAACATCATATTGTCGCAAGGCATGGTTTTGACCGTGTAGGCAGGTCCGCAAACCTTCATTTTAGGCGAAATCGGCTTGATACCAGAGGGCAAATTGCCCGTTTTGCCCAATGCTTCGTGCAAAGTAGCGGTGGAAAATTTGCCAATTTCGATAATTAATTCTTTTGAAATATTCATAATGTAGCGAAAACAATTCGTATTATAAGGTCGTCGGGGTTT
>JBDKKX010000015.1:0-23351 GCA_039795795.1 Bacteroidota bacterium
ATAGGGACATAGGAAACATAGTTCGTTGATAATCAACAACCTATGTCTCCTATGTCCCTATGTGTTTCCAAATGTAGGAATTTTATGTGTACCATAAGCAATCGAAATATTTTTAGTTTCCATATAAAAATCAAAACTGTAATCGCCGCCATCGCGCCCAATGCCACTATTTTTCATGCCTCCAAACGGAGTCGGCAAATGTCGAACATTATCGGAATTAACCCAAATCATGCCCGCATCTATATCCCGCGCCAATCGATGCGCCCGTCCGACATCGTTCGTCCAAACGTAACCCGCCAAACCATATCGAACATCATTCGCCAATTCAATCGCTTCCGCCTCCGTTTCAAAAGGCAAAACCGTCAAAAAGGGACCAAAAACTTCTTCTTGCGCTAAACGCATTTTAGAATTCGCATCTGCAAAAAGCGTCGGCGCGAAAAAATTGCCTTGTTCAAAACCGTCTGCTCGTTTGCCGCCCACGAGCAATTTCGCTCCTTCCGCCTGCCCAATTTGGACATAACTCAATACTTTTTCCAAATGTTCTTTGGAAATCAAGGGACCAATTTCCGTTTTTGGGTCTAACGGATGTCCTACTTTGATTTTACGAACCCTCTCCGCCACTTTTGCCAAAAAACCATCATAAATACTGCGCTGCAACAACAAGCGACTACTTGACGTGCATCGTTCGCCATTCAAACTGAAAATCATAAACACCACCGCATCTAACGCTCGTTCTAAATCCGCATCGCCAAAAACAATCACAGGATTTTTACCCCCTAATTCAAAATGAACCCGCTTCAAAGTCGCCGCGCCTTGACGCATAATGTGTTGACCTGTAATGGTTTCGCCCACAAAACCAATCGCTTTAATCAACGGATGTTCTGTCAAGGCTTTCCCTGCCGTCTCGCCAAAACCTTGAACGACATTCCAAACGCCTTTCGGTAAACCCGCTTCGTGCGCGAGTTCGCACAAGCGATTTGCCGTAATCGGACTCAATTCTGCGGGTTTATGCACCACCGTACAACCCGCCGCCAATGCAGGTGCAATTTTCCAAGTAGAAAGCATAAACGGCGTATTCCAAGGCGTGATAATCCCAACCGCCCCAATCGGTTGCCGAATCGTGAAATTAAGGTGGTCTTTGTCGGGCAAAGACGTACCATTTTGGGCATCAATCACTTTATCCGCGTAAAAACGAAAGTTTTCCGCGCCCCGAACCGCCGCTTTCGACATAAATCGAATCGGTTGTCCCGTGTCATAAGATTCCAAAACGGCAATTTCTTCCTTATTTTTGACGATTAAATCTGCGATTTTGTGCAAAATAGCGCGCCTATCGCCCGCAGACCCATTGCGCCAAGTTTTAAAAGCCGTATTTGCAGCCATCGCCGCTTTGTCAATATCTTGCGCATCGCCCGACGCAATTTTACCCAAAAAACGATTATCAATCGGCGTTGCATTATCGAAAGTCGCGCCTGAAACAGATGCTACTGATTCGCCATTGATAAAATGTTGAATCCCATTCACTTGAATATTGGGAAGATATTGATTTGAAATCGCTATATTTTTTTCCATGATTATCATTCGATTCAGCGCGTCCTAACTTGCGTCAAGTTTGCAACTTGACGCAAGTTATATTTAATTAAAAATTATATTTAATTAAAGGTTATAAAAATCTTTTTCCGCAATTAATTTGTTTTCCAAGCGTCCAATCCCTTCAATTTCACAAACCACCGTATCACCCGCATAAAGATGCGAAATGCCTTCAGGCGTACCCGACCATATCAAATCGCCTTCATTCAAAGTCATAAAATCAGACATATATTCAATCAATTCCGCAATACTGTGGCGCAAATTTTTGGTATTGCCCTGCTGTTTCAAAACGCCATTGACATACGTGCGCAACGTAACATTCTGAGGGTCAATGTCTTGTGCAGAAACCATACACGGTCCTATCGGTCCAAAAGTATCAAAACCTTTCGCCTTCACAGGCGGACGATAATAATTCGTCACAAAATCCCGAACCGTGATTTCATTCCCAATCGTGTAACCTTTGACATAATTCAACGCTTCACTTGCCTTCACTCGGCGACAACTTCGCCCAATCACTGCCACTAATTCACATTCATAGTGCATATAATCAAGGTTGGGCGGCACGATGATATTGGCTTTATGACCAATATAAGTATTCGGCAATTTGTGGAACAACAAGGGATAATCGGGAATCGGCAATTTCAATTCCGCCGCATGGTCTTTGAAACCCAAAGCAACACCAACCGCTTTTCCGACATTTGCCACAGGATTTAAAAACATTACGTCCGATGCCTTGATTTGAATACCTCCTATTTTAAGATAGTCCCCCACGAGTTCGCCCTCGTGAATACCACCATTATAAGCAAACCTTGCTGTTTTCATAATTGATTGATTATTAACCGTTTTTAAACGAATTTTATTCCGAAACTGCCCATATTTCCAAAATCGATATGAAAGGTATCCCCCGCTTGCGCCACCAACGCACTCGTGAACGACCCTGCCAAAATAATTTTACCCGCTTCTAAACCCATTCCATACGCCGCATATTTTTGCGCCAACCATGCAATGCCTTTCGCTGGATGGTTCAAAACGCCTGCTGCTAATCCCGTTTCTTCCAAAACGCCATTTTTATACAGCATCGCGCCAATCCAGCGCAAATCCACTGCATCGGGTTTCATCGGTCTGCCGCCGACGATGATGCCCGCATTCGCTGCATTGTCCGCAATCGTATCACAAACATTTCTAACATATTTCGTCTCAGGATGCACTCGAAAAGTCCTTGCGGCAATCAATTCCACCGCAGGAATGACATATTCCGTCGCCCGCAAGACATCGAAAATCGTAATATGTTCCCCTTTCAAAGGCGTGTGCAGCATAAAAGCTAATTCGACTTCCACACGCGGGTCGAGGAAATTTGCCGCAACGATTTCAGCACCCTCTTCAAAAACCATATCGTCCATTAAAATACCATAATCAGGCTCATTAATCTTCATACTGCGCTGCATGACGCGAGAAGTCAACCCAATTTTATAACCGACAACCGTTCTGCCTGCCTGTTTTTTAAGTTCGATGCCTTGTTTTTGAATCGCGTAAGCATCCGCTATCGTCATGTTCGGATACCGAACGGTGGTTGCACTTATTTGAGTTCGGTTGCGCTCGGCAAGGTAGAGCAACTGAGCCTCTTTTTCGATTTCTGGATTGGTTAAGTTCATTCTTTTTAAATGATTGCATTTGCAACTAAAAAACGTTACAGGCGCAAAGGTAAACGAGTTTTGGATGTTTCCAACTACTATTTTTGTACTTTTATGTTAAATTTTCATTCAAATGGACAATAATATTAGGCATTTTTGACAATTTACAATAAATTAAATTTGTAGCATTTGCAACTAAAAAGATAAAATACCCATTTTACATTCCATAAAATGCTTATTTTAAAACGGCAATTTGCCAACGACTTCGTTCATTGACAACCGTTTTACTTTCCAAAAGCGTCAAATGTTGTTGTAAATCACGCCAGATTTCAGCACTTCGTTTAAATTCGTGCAGGCTGATGATGAAAATCCCATCTTTTTTCAAACCTTGTTGCTGGCAATCGGCAATCAATTTCAAAATATCGTTGGCATAATAAATACATTCGCTGAAAATAATGGCATCAAATTTTGTTTTGAAAACATATTTTTCCATATCGCCCGCTTCAAAATGACAATTTTCGGTGGAAAGATTTTGAATTTTTTCAATCACGAAATCCGAAACGTCCACCCCCACATATTGTGAATAGCCTTTTTTTTGAAAAACCACTTCGGGCAAAAGCCCAAAACCACAACCAAATTCCAACATACTGCCCATCGGTTTAAATTTCATAAAAAAATCTTTAATAATTTGTTGTCGCTCCAATTCGGAGGCATCTTTTAAACCGTCCCATTGCCCTTGCGCATATTGATGATTCCAGCGCGCTTTTCGGCTGCGGAATATTTTTCGTTGAACCCAATCTTGAATGAAATGAAACATAATTTTAATAATAAAAGAATTGATGTATTGTTTTCAAAAATAAGACACGAATTTCACCACTTTTTATGAATATTTTTCAAAAAAAATTCATAGCATTTGCAACGAATTTTTACAGCCTTTATAATAATAATAAGTTCGGGAAACTTTTCAAGTTTCCCGAACTTTATAGGCGCGCTCATTCTGTTAAATTATGAAGGATTTTTACAAAAATATTATGATTTTAAATTTCTTGTAATACCTTTACAGTACAATTAAATTTGTAGCAAATGCAACAATACCAAAATTTTCAAAAATCAATTGTATGAAAAAAATGAAAAAAGGAACACTGCTGCTTTCAATTTGTTGCCTTGTCAACGGGTTGATGGCTCAAACCGTCGTCAAAGGCAAAGTCACTGCCGCAGATAATCAGGAACCGCTTGTGGGCGCGTCGGTTCAAATACAAGGCACGACGATTGGCACGATTACGAACGGCGATGGCAATTATCAATTCACGATTCCTGCCGCATCGGGCAAATCTATGGTTTTAGAAGCCAGTTTTACGGGTTACAAAACGGAAAATCGGGCGGTAACGATTGGTTCAGCCCTTGAAATCTTTGAAAATTTCCAGTTGGCAGAAGGTGCGGCTTTGAGCGAAATCATCGTGAGTGCTAACAAAAAAAGTGAAAGATTGCAAGATGTACCCATGAGTATTTCGGTTTTGTCACCAAAAGAGTTACAACGGTCGGGTTCTACGCAATTTAGAGATTATGCTTCGTCGATTCCCAATTTGTCTTTCGGTACGCAAGGCGGCGGTGGTGCATTCAATGACGGGCGCACTTCTAATCAAATTTCGTTGCGCGGCATCACGGGCGCGAATACGACAGCGATGTATTTGGACGAAACGCCCTTGCCTGCGAATATTGACCCGCGTTTGATTGACGTTGCGCGAGTGGAAGTTTTGCGGGGACCGCAAGGCACTTTATATGGTTCCAGCACGATGGGGGGCGCGGTGAAAGTGGTTACGAATCAACCCAATGGGGCTCAAAAAGAGGGTTCTGCCAGCGTCACTTTCGGGAAAGTGCAGGAAGGAACGTTCGATTATGGCGCGAATGGGGTTATCAACCTGCCTTTGAACGCAGATAAAACGTTGGCATTGCGCGCAACGGGTTTTTACGATTTTCAAACGGGCGTATATGACCGAGTTGCGGTTTCGGGCGTTAATATTTTGAATAAAGCGACTTTGAACCAAACAATTGCGGGAGACCCGCAGGTGATTCCAACCGAAAATTGTACGACCTGCGCCTCGTCCAACAAAGATAATGTGGATGCTAAAACGGCTTATGGTTTTCAAGCGAGTTTGGGTTACTATCCGACGAAAAATATTTCCATTATTCCAAAAGTAATTTGGCAAACACAGTCTGGTACAGGATATGATTTTGCCGACGGGAACACTAAAAATTTCAAACAAGTTCGGGGTTCGAGCGTCGATGAAAAATTTAGCGATACTTGGGGACATTATAGTTTGTCGGCGAATTTTGGTTTGCCGAATGGCAAAATCGTTTCGAGCACGTCCTATACCGATAGAACTTACAAAGAACAAGAAGATGAAGGCGAATTTATTGGCGGTTACATCCTGCATTTTCCCGATTCGACCAAAGATTTTTGGGCAGGAGTCATCAATCGAGACGGTCGTTTTAAAAAATTTGTGCAAGAAATTCGGTATCAATCGGAGTTTAAAAGTCCATTCAACTGGACGATGGGCGCGTATTATGGGGATGAAAGCCTTACGGAAACGGCAATAGATACTAAAAAAGGCTTGATTTCTTATCTGGGCGCGCCGCCCGCTTTGGAAGCATCGCCTTGGTTTAGCATGAATAATAGCCAAAAAGTAACTGAAATGTCTGTATTTGGCGAAGTTTATTACGATGTAACGCCTGCATTTCGTTTGACAGCAGGTTTGCGCTACTTTAATGCGACGAGTAAACGGGCATTTAGTGCGACGGGCGCGCCGTTCGATTACGACGAAACCAAAGTGGATCAAAATATTAAAGAATCGGGCGTGAATCCCAAATTAAATTTGACTTATAAGCTGTCGCCCAATCAATTATTTTATGCGACGGTTTCAAAAGGGTATCGTTTGGGCGGTTTGAACTATCCTTTTCCGACCGTTTGGTGTGCCAAAGCAATTGCGGAATTGGGTGGACAGCCGCCTGCAAGCTATAAATCGGATTTTTTATGGAATTATGAAGCGGGTTTTAAATCGGTTTCGGCAGGGGGCAAAGTGGTTTTGAACGCCGCCTTTTTTTACAATGATTGGAGCAATTTGCAACAACGGCGTTTTTTTCCAGATTGTGGATTGGGTTTTGTGAGCAATGTGGGTTCGGCGAGCAGTACGGGTTTGGAAGTGGAAGCGAGCGCGAATGCTGCAAAAGGATTGGATTTGGGCATCGGCATTGGCTTGTTGAATGCGAAAATCAAGGAAACGGGGACGGGTTTGGACGCAAAAGTAGGGGATAAAATCCTGTTTACGCCGAATACGACGTTCAGTGCCAATGCGCAATATACGGTGAATTTGTCAGGCGGGAATCAATTGTATGTTCGGGCAAATCTGCAAAATGTGGGAGAACGCTATTCGTCTTTTAACAAAGCACCTGAACGGACTTTAGCGGCTTATACGTTGATGAATGCACGGGTTGGTTATATTACTAAACGGTTGGAAATCAATCTTTTCTGTAATAATTTGACGGGCGAACAAGCTAATTTTGGCGATGTAACGTCGTTAGCGGCGGAAACGCCCGGTCGTCCGCGTTATATGACGAACCGTCCGCGTACTGTTGGATTATTGTTGAAAACTTATTTTTAAAACACATAATATTCAAAGTTGGGATACGCTGGAATTGGGATTAAATGGGATTTTTTTGGGATTAAATGGGATTTATTTTTAAGATTTTTAGGATTTTTGGGTTACACTTTGAGATACATTGTGATACGAACGGATGTACGGATTCTACGGATTTCACCGATTCGTACGGATTTTTTTGAACTCCAATGCTTTGTTTCAAGCAAAAAAATAAAAAAAATCCGTACGAATCTGTGAAATCCGTAGAATCCGTACATCAATTCGTATCACAATTTGTCACCTACTTTTCGCATCTAATGAAACATCCCGATTTATCCGATTAAAATACTGCAAATCCTAAAAATCTTAAAAACCAATCCCATTTAATCCCAAAAAAATCTCATTTAATCCCAATTCCAGCGCATCTCAGACATAAGTTAAATTCATTATAAAATGACTGATAATAGTAATAAAATTGGAACACCTACAGGCATCGCTTCGATTCTTGGATTGATGCTTTTAGCGTCCTCGTTTTTGACGATTACGCAAGGGATTAGCATGAGTGGAAGCGTCTTTTTCATCGGTTTGACGATTTCATACGTTTTAATGATGTGTCAATCCACCACTTTTGCAGAATTAGCAGGCATTTTACCCACTTCGGGCGCGGTTTACGACTATGTGACAGCAGGAATGGGTCGTTTTTGGGGCGTTACCGCAACGTTGGCAGCTTACGTCATCGTGACCTGTTTTGCAAGTTCGGCAGAAGTCGCTGTTGCAGGCATTTTCGCAAAAAGCAATTTCCCCTTTTTGGCAAGTTTGCCCCTTGAAAAATCATGGCTGATTGGCTGGTTCATTGTGATAATATGCATATTTATCAACATTCGAGGCATTGCCCTTTACGCCGTCGCAGAAATGGCGATGTCCTATTTTAAATACGCAATTATGATGATTTTGGGCATTTTGAGTTTATTTTTGGTCAAAAAAGCCAATTTGGATATGATTTGGGGCGCGTCCGAGATTGGAAACGACGGGTCCGCGATTTTAACGATGGTTGGATTCACCTTATTTTTGTTTGTAGGCGCGGAATATGTCACGCCACTCGCGCCCGAAATGAGCAATCCCAATCGACAAATTAAACAATCGTTATTTTACGGTTTGACGCTTTCATTTATAGCGATGCTGATTTTTGGAACAGGGATTTCATGGCAGGTGCCCAATATTATTGTGGACGCAGCCTCAAATCCACCCAAACATTTGTTAGAAACGCCAGAAAGTGCCTTAGCATTTGGACAAGCCGTTTTAGGCGATACGGGCAAATGGGCATTTATTATGATTATTTTCATTGCAACCGTCGCGCTGATTAATACTTTAATTGCCAGCATTCCGCGCATTTTGTACGGGATGGCTTTAGACGGAACCCTGCCTTCGATTTTTGCGAAACTGCATCCCAAATATGAGACACCATATATAGGTATCGTTTTCATCGGCGCGATTCCGATGATTGGAACGTTTTGGATTGGAACGAATATCGATGGCGTTTTTGCATTAATTTTATCCGCAATTTGTTCATGGATATTTTTCTACGTTTTGGTGAATATTTCCGTCATGATTCTGAGAATCAAACGACCTGATTTACACCGTCCTTATAAAATCCCTTTGTATCCCATACCGCAAGTATTGGCAATCATAGGTTTATTCATAACCTTTTTTTATCTTACGCCGCCGTTTCTGAAACCTTCGGAAATTTACATTGCTTTTTTTGCGATGTTGGGCTTGTGTGCTGCCTATTCCTTTTATTGGATAAAATTTGTACAGAAAAAAGATTTATGGGCGCGGGTGCCTGTGGAAGAATTATTAAAGTTGAATTCGGAATAAAAATATGAAAAAAACGATTTTAATCATCGGTACAGCAGATACCAAATCCGATGAATTGCAATATATGAAATCGTGCATGGAGCGCATTGGTGGTTGCGCCTGCGTGATGGACGTAGGCGTACTCGGCGAACCCAAATTCCCTGTCGAATACACGAAACACGATGTTGCCGCCGCCGCCCAAACCGCCAATGCCGACATTATCGCGCTCGGCGACGAAAACGCTGCCATGACCAAAACTTCCGAAGGCGCGTGCGCATTAACCCGAAAATTAGCATCCGAAGGCAAAATTCAAGGCGTTTTAATGCTTGGCGGCACGATGGGAACGGATTTAGCCCTTGATGTAGCCGATGCATTGCCTTTCGGATTCCCTAAATTCATCATTTCGACGGTTTCTTTTTCGCACTTGATTCCACCCGATAGATTGAGCCCCGATTTAATGATGATATTATGGTCTGGGGGATTATATGGTTTAAATTCAATCTGCAAAGCAGCATTAAGTCAGGCTTGCGGGGCGGTTTTGGGCGCGGCGCAAGCGGTGGAAATCCCCACTTTTGAACGCCCCGTCGTCGGTATGACTTCTTTGGGCAGTTCTGCTTTGACGTATATGAAAATTTTGAAACCAGAATTGGAAAAACGGGGTTTTGAAGTAGCGGTTTTTCATACAACTGGTTTAGGCGGGCGCGCTTTGGAAAATTTGGCAAACAAAAAACGATTTGTTGCTGTTTTAGACTTAGGCTTGGCGGAAATTGCCAATGAAAGCGTCGATTCGGTGGTCACTTCGGGTAAAAATCGGTTGGAAAATGCGGGTTTGGCAGGGATTCCACAAATTGTGGCAGGAGGCGGCTTGGGCTTGATTGATTTGCCAACTTGGAGCAAAATGCCTAAAAAATATGCACATCGAGCATATCATGCGCACAATCGATTGATTGCTTCCGTTTTAATGGATGCAAAAGAAATGAAAAAATTAGCGAGAATCATTGCTCAAAAGTTGCGCAAAGCCACTGCACCGACGGTTTATATTTCGACGTTGAAAGGTTGGATTGAATGGGACAGAGTGGGTGAACCCTTGTATCAGCCCGAAAATTTACAGGCGTTCTCGTCAGAACTCAAAAAAGCAATTCAATATCCTGTACAACTGATTGAATTAGACGCACATATCAATGATAAAATATTTGCAGATAAAGTTTTAGAAATTTTTGATAATTGGGTCGAACAAGGCATTATTCAAAAATCAGCGAATTAACTTGCGTCAAGTTTCAAACTTGACGCAAGTTTGGAACTTGACGCAAGTTTGGAACTTGACGCAAGTTTGGAACTTGACGCAAGTTTGGAACTTGACGCAAGTTTGGAACTTGACGCAAGTTTGGAACTTGACGCAAGTTTGGAACTTGACGCAAGTTTCATATAACGAATACGATATGAATAAAAATATTATTTTATTAATTTGCTTATTATTGCTTGGCGGCAGTACTTATTGGTATTGGAAATATATAAAATCCGATACCAGTTTGACGGGTGGCGATTGGGCGTTTGCGGTGGCGGATACGGCATCGATTTATAAGATTTTTTTGGCGGAACGCAAAACAGGACAAACCATTACCTTAGAACGGCAGGAGCAAGGTTGGCTTTTAAGCGGTCAAAATTTGAAGCAGCAAAATAAAAAATCAATTCCGCGTCCTGATGCCGTCAAAAATTTGTTAAAAACGATTCACAACGTGCAATTACAATACCGATTGCCACGTGCTTCGGTGCGAACGGTGGTGGAAGACCTTGCGACAAATAGTGTCAAAGTGGAATTGTATAGCCAATCGGGTAGAAAAATCAAATGTTATTATGTGGGCGGGGGCGACCAAGATGGTACGGCGACGTATATGATTATGGAGGATTCCAACGAGCCGTATGCGATGAGTTTGAGTTCATTTGTGGGTTCGTTGCGCCCGTATTTTTTTACGAACGAAATGGATTGGCGCGATAGAACGGTTTTTGCCGAAAAAATGGAGAATATTAAAACGGTCAGCATTGAATATCCTTTGCAGCAAAATAAATCCTTTAAAATGACGGTGAATGATGGTAAAAATTCGGTGATTGAACCTTTTTATCCACTGACTCCGAAAATACCGCGTCCTATTACCAAAGGTTTACCCGAATTGTTTTTAAAAGGTTTTCAAAGTCAGATTGCGGAAGGTTTTGAAAATAATTATCCTAATAAAGATGCTGTTTTAGCCAGTAAACCTTTTGCAATCATCACTTTACATAAAATAGATGGTACTCATAAAATAGTTCGTTTATATTCGACTTATGCGCGGGATAGGGATGGCGATGTGATTTCAGACCCAGTTCGCGGGGTTCAAGTGGAGCGTTATTTTGCGGATATGAACAACGGTGAAGATTTAATGATGGTACAACATGTTAATTTTCAAGCGATTTTGTGGGCTTATGAATCGTTCTTTTTTCAAAAAATATAAGTTGGAATTTGGAGTAAATAAGATTTTTTTGGATTAAATAAGATTGATTTTTTAGGATTTTTAAGATTTCAAGCTCAAAAATCCTAAAAAATCAATTTTATTTAATCCAAAAAAATTTTATTTAATCCGAATTCCAGTAATTCCTAATTTAATATGTACATTCCAAAAATGTTTGAAAATAAGGATACACAATCTATCCTTGAATTTATTCAACAACATCCATTCGGCATTTTAATTACGCAAGGTGTTGAAAATATCCATGCTACGCATATTCCATTGCTATTATATAAATTGGAAAATGGACAGCATGTTTTGCGCGGGCACATTGCAAAAGCCAATTCGCAACATTTAAATTGGCAAAAAACAGGTGAAACAGATGTTTTAGCGATTTTTACGGGCGCGCATGCCTATATATCGTCGAGTTGGTATGAGAAACCCAATGTTTCCACTTGGAATTATATTGCAGTACACGTATATGGCAAATTAAAAATATTAGAAGGAGAAGCGTTGCATGCGGCGATGTCTGATTTGACGCGCCATTTCGAGGCGGGACAGGCAAAACCAATGCTCGTTGAAAATATGCCGATGGAGCTGGTGCGCCGAGAATTGAGGGGCATTGTGGGTTTTGAGGTTGTGATTGAGCAGCTTCAAGGTAAGGAAAAATTGAGTCAAAATCGTAATCCTGCGGATTATCAGCATATTATACAGGAGTTGGATAAATCCAGTTATCCAGATGCAAAAGCAGTTGCGGACGCGATGCGCAAAAAAATATAGGAGGCGAGGGTTGGAATTAGGATTAAATGGGATTTTTTTGGGATTAAATGGGATTGATTTTTAGAATTTTTAGGATTTTAATCTCAGTACGGGACAAAAAAATTACGATACGAATTGGAACGCGGAGGACGCGGATTGGACGAATTTACGCGGATTTTTGGGGATGTTTCATTCGATGCAAAAAGTAGGTTACAAATGGTTATACGAATGGGAACACGGAGGACACGGATTGAACGGATTTACGCGGATTTTTTTGGAATTTATGCTGAATTTTCAACATAAATTCCAAAAAAATCCGCGTAAATCCGTCCAATCCGCGTCCTCCGCGTTCCAATTCGTATCCCAATGTATCCAAAAGTGTACCCTCAAAATGAAACACCCCAAAAAATCCGCGTAAATTCGTAAAATCCGCGTCATCCGTGTTCCCATTCGCTCTACACCTTTTTTTGTCCCGTACTGAGATTAAAATCCTAAAAAATTCTAAAAAATCCTAAAAATCAATCCCATTTAATCCCAAAAAAATCCCATTTAATCCTAATTCCAACCCTTCCCCAATATCGCTAATTGCTGAATCGTTTTCCAATTCCGAGTTGTAGCCCTAACTTTCAATTTATTTTCAAAAAACGAATTAGACAATTTGGTTTTGCCATAATCTGCCGTGTATAAATAAATGTCTTTACCCAAAATAATAAATGGTTCAGATGGATAATCCAAATTTTTTATTTTGTCTAATAAAAGCGAATTGGGCAATTCATCCAAAAAAGTAACATACATATTTTCCATAGACAATGCTTCAGCCGCCAAAAAAGGATTGGAAATCAATAAATTATCCCATTCCGCTTGGGTGCGCACCAAAACAGGCACCGAAAATGGATAAGTTGCTGCAATGACTTTTTCGATTTGCTGCGTCAATAGAAAGGTATCCATTACAGTCTCAGTTTGAAAAATCACATTGCCACTTTGGATGTATGTGAGCACTTCTTTAAAACCCAAATTTTCATATAAAATTTTTAAATCTGCCATGCGTATCTTGCGGTGTCCGCCGACATTGATGCCGCGTAGCATCGAAATATAGGTTGTCATCGGTCATAATGGTTTTGTATTTTTTCAATAAGATGCCAAATCTGCCGCAAAAATCATAAAAAACAACAGAAGTTGCGTTAAAATAATACAATTTTTAGGATTTCAAGCGGATTGTTTACCTATTAATTGTAAAAAAAATGTAATTTTAGCCGTTCAATCGTCACGTTAACATTTTCTTAAGATTATACATAGTGAAAATAATATGGAAGACAATAGCAATAAGAATTTCGGACTCTCGCGGGCAGATTTTGACGAAATGCGTGAAAAACTCAAAATGGGAGACGAATCATTGTTCGAGCGCGTCTTTGTCAAACATTTTAATGATTGTCGGCGTTATCTCATTTCGCAGTGCAACGCATCCCCCGATGATGCGTACGATATAACTGTAGAAACGCTGATTCGTTTCCGACAAGCCTTAATAGATGATAAAATTGGATATGATAATTTGCGCTTTTTGTTTACACAGATGGCAAAACAAATTTATTTAAAATGGCTGCAACATGGTAAACGCTTGCCAACCACCACCTTAGATAATCAAGCAGATGACCGCGAAGATGCAGAAGACCTGCTTTTTGATGATGAGACGATTGCTTTATTGGATCAGGCTTGGCAAAAATTAGGCGCGGAATGCAAAAATTTGTTGAAAAGCCATTATTATGACGGCATTCAATTGAAACAAATTAGTGCTGCTATCGGACAAAGCGATGTGGCAGTCCGAAAACGCAAAGAACGTTGCATGGAAACGTTAAAAAAGAATTTTTTTGAGTTGTATCAGCAGTTTCAATAAGCGTGAGATTTTTTTTAAATCCCCCTTAAAATACATCAAACCATTCACAAATCTTTGTCTTACAATGAGATCCGTATTAAAGAAGTATTTAAATAATGAGTTGACCCCGATTAAAGCGGAACGTGTAGAAAAGCAGTTATTAACCCAATTGTTGGAGAAAAAACAACGCAATCGTTGGGATAACTTGCTTGCAGAAGAAGGTGTTCAACGGGATTCGCTCCCTTTGGAAGTGCGCAAAACACAGCAACCCGCTAAAATAGTGCCTTTGAATTCGCGCCAGATGTTTTGGAAAGCGGCAGCAGGTGCGTTTTTGGTGGCGGGCAGTTGGTTTTTAATGCGCCCTGCCGCCACAAATCCAGTGGAAGTATATGCCGCAGAAATGCAGGCTGCGATTAAAGCACCCGAAGTGCGTTTGGGCGACGCGTCCGTAGTGGATTGGCAACAAGCGAAAACGGCTTATGCGGAGAAAGATTTTAAAACCGCAGGCGATTTGCTTCAAAAAGTGGCTGCATCGGGTAAAGCAACGGTTGAACAGCAATATTATTTGGGTTTGTCGCGGATGTTTCAAAAAAATCCAGCATATAATGCTGCTATTGATGCGTTTTTGCAAGCTCAGAAAGGCGGTTGGGTTGGCGAAGATGAATTAAATTGGTTGCTCGGCTTGGCTTATTTGAAAAAAGGAGATAAGGCGAATGCGCAAAAAACATTGGAAGCACTCGCCGCGAAAAAGGGTTACAAATTTGAAGAAGCGCAAGCATTGTTAAAAAATTTGAAGTAGGGAGAAAGGCTATTTTTGCTTTGGAAAAATTAAGATACGAATGGATGTACATCCATTCGTACCTTAATTTTCCAAAGCAAAATTGCTTTCAGCTTAATTCTTTTGGTTCGTCCGTACTTTTGGTGGAAATCGAAATCCAACTTGCGTCAAGTTTGAAACTTGACGCAAGTTAAGCGATTTAAGAATATCTAAAAGATTGATTTTCAACTTTTTAACTTGCGGCAAGTTTCAAACTTGCCGCAAGTTGAGCTTTTTATTTTAATGAAATTCTTCCCTTCCACCCAAAGTACGGATGAGCCATTCTTTTTAAACCAAAACTTCGCCTTTAAAAACTTGTTTTGCCGCGCCACAAAGCCAGATTTCGGAGTAACCACCGCCTGCATTTGCCTGAAAACGCACTTTTAAATCGCCGCCTTTCGTACAAATCGCAGTTTCTGTTTTTTGACCCTTGCGCAAATAGCCCGCAATCGCTGCCGCCGTAACGCCTGTGCCGCAAGAGAAGGTTTCAGCTTCCACCCCGCGTTCATAAGTAGCCACTTGAAGCCCTGTTTCCTGCATTTCGACGAAATTAACATTGATGCCCTCTTTGCGAAAACGGTCGGAATACCGAATTTCACGCCCATTTTCATAGACATTCACATCTTTCAAATCTTCTACAAAAACCACAAAATGAGGCGAACCCGTATTTATCATGTAATAATCTTTGCCTATTTCAACCTTTGGAACGTCAATCATTTTCAATTCAACCCAATCATCTGCCTTCACACAGGCTTCATGCGCGCCATCAATTGCCCAAAAATGATATTTTTCTGTATCTTTTTTGCCAATAATGCCCAAAAAATGCGCAAAAGCCACCGTTGCACGACCGCCGTTGCCACACATCGAACTTTCACGTCCATCCGAATTGAAATAAATCATTTCAAAATCATAATCTTTGCGCAAAGATTTCTCTACATATTGTAACAAAATCAAGCCATCTGCACCAATCCCAAAACGCCTGTCACAGAGTTTTTCAATGGTTGAAACATCTTCGCGGGTCAACCACTGTTTGCGGCGTTGGTCTAACAGGATGAAATCATTGCCTGTACCTTGATATTTGTAAAACGGAATTTTTCTCATTTTAAAATTTGTTTGTAACTTTTATCTTAGTACGGGATAAAAAAGGTGTAGAGCGAATTGGAACACGGATGACGCGGATTTTACGAATTTACACGGATTTTTTTTGAATTTAGGTTGAATTTCAAGCATAAATTCAAAAAAAAATCCGTGTAAATTCGTAAAATCCGTGTCCTCTGTGTTCCAATTCGCATCGTAATTTTTTTTTTGTCCCGTACTAAGAACTTTTATGCTTAAAAAAGCTCAATTTTGCCGCAAAATTAAACAATTATGAATCAAAAAAGATTAAAAATTGGGATTACGGGCGGGATTGGTAGCGGAAAAACAACCGTTTGTAGCATTTTTGAGACGCTTGGGATTCCCATTTATTATGCCGACGACCGTGCAAAACGGTTGATGACCGATGATTCGACCTTGGTTGCAGCGATTCAAAACTTGTTTGGTGCCGCCGCTTATCATGCAGACGGCGCGTTGAATCGCCCGTACATCGCACAAATTGTTTTTAATGAACCTGCCAAATTACAGGCTTTGAACGCATTAGTGCATCCTGCGGTGCGCCGAGATGCCCAAAATTGGCATGAAAACCAACTTAACACGCCATACACGTTGCAAGAAGCCGCTTTATTATTTGAAAACAATAGTTACAAATTGTTTGATAAAATTATCGTGGTCTCTGCGCCGCAGGACGTGCGTTTGCAACGGGTTTTGCAACGGGATAAAGTAGATTCCAAAGCCGTGTTAGCGCGCATGGCGCAACAATTGCCCGAAACCGATAAAGTCAAAAAAGCAGATTTTGTGATTTATAATGATGGGAAAACGTTGTTAGTGCCGCAGGTGATGGCGATTCATCAAAAATTAATCTTATAGATATGGATTCAATGGCGCGGTAATCGTCGGGTCGCTCGGTTTCGATGGTTTATATGGGTCTAAAATCCTTCTGAAAAAAAATTTCACTTTTACGATTTTTTTCTGTACATTTGTGTCAAAATAGCTAAGAAATACGTTTTTTTTAACATACTGCTTTAAATTTGTTTAAAACAATGAATATCGCATTTCCATTAAATGAAATACAAACTTCTTTGCTTCGATTAACTCAACAGTTATCCGAGGAGGAGTTAAAATTGCTAAAACGAGTTTTAATTGAGTTCAAAGCTCAACGAGTTGCGTTTTTGGCAGACAAAGCATGGCGTGAAAACGGTTGGACGGAGGAAACCATGTCAAAATGGTTGAATACACACTTGCGAACCCCTTATTTAGCCATGCAAAAACGCAAGTTATGAAAGTTGTTATTGACACCAATGTTTTATTGGTGTGCATTCCGCCCAGTTCGGAAGCACATTGGTTGTGGCAAGCCATTGTTGCGGGTACTTTGGATGTCTATGTGACGACCGATATTTTAATGGAATACGCAGAAATTATTGGTCGTCGTGCCAATCCAATTTTAGCAGAAGCCGTTTTGGATTTGTTAGGCGAGTTACCCAATGTGCATTTTACAGACAAATATTATTTTTGGCAATTAATTGAAGTGGATCCAGATGACAATAAGTTTTTAGATTGTGCAATTACAGCAGGTGCGCATTTTTTGGTTTCCGAAGATAAGCATTTTAATGTGGTTCAATTGTATCCTTATTTCAATATAAAAGTCGTTAAATTGAAAGAGTTCAAAGAAATTTTTGAGAATAGATTAGATGCTTGATGTTGGAAATAAAAACGTGGGCACTAAATCGTGCCCACGTTTTTTATAATTTATTGATAAGTTTTGCGGTTTCGACGCTGACTGTGCAGACTTTTCCTAACAATTCGATTACTTCTTCCTTATAATCCGCAAATCGATAGGTATTAAATTGCGCGGCTATCGTCGGGTCGCTCGGTTTCGACGGTTTATATTGGTCTAAAATCCATTCGAGCGCGCTCCGATTGCCTAATTTATATTGCCAAGCGGCTTCTGGCACACCACATAATTGGGTTATTTCGTCTATTTCGATACAATGATTGGTTTTGTCAGCTTTTAACTTGGCTTTGGGGACGAAATCGGCTCTAACGGCTTTGTCGATGCGTTGCAACGGATACGCCGCGACGGTTTCATAACCAATATGTAAATCCGCTAATTGTTGCCCAACGTGTGCATAGTGTTGAAAATCGGCATAATACGGGATGCGCGGGAAATCTCGTTTCAAATTGATTTCGTAAGCGGCGCGATACGCGGGCGCGTGTAACACGGCATAGACATAATAAAAAATTTGTGCTTTTGTAATCGAGTTTCCTACGGAATGACAATACTGTTGCTGGAATTGTGCCAATGCCCAATCGGTGATATTGTCTTGGCGATTGCCGTTTTTGTCGTAATTGTACAGAGCAAGACATTGTGTATCTTCTAACAAGTGATAGTCAAATAATTTATTTACCATAAGCGTTTGATACGTTTTATGAGCAGGTACACCGCTAACGCAAATACAAAGTTCATTCTGATTTTTGAAAATTTGTTCTACTTGATATAAATCTTCATTGAATATTCGACCATAGTATAAGTTTTGAGATACATAAGGTCTGAATAAAACTGATTTTATTGATTTTTCATCAAAAAATAATTGAGTATTTTTGGATAAAGCACCTTTTAATGCCCTTGTCCATTTTATATCATAATGGATGATCTTGCTAATGTCTTGATTTTGAAGCTCCTCTTTCAGTCTCCAGCGTTCTTTTTCATAAAAATCAATATAATATTGCATTTTGTTTGCAAGCATTTGGCTATCAAAATCGTAAACCCATTCATCTCGATTGGTTTTCACCCCTTGTGAGAATAAACTAAAAATAGCTTGCTTGCTTTTTCCAGATTTTACGTTTTTATCATAAACCGCTATTAAAGATTCCCAATCATTCTCTTCTGGTAAATTAATCCAATTATTATTTTTATCGGGTACAATGCGTTGAAAATCAATACTTTCCATAGGGTTATCGCGCAACCATTCCAATTTTTCATCTCGCGTAGCGCGAATATCGCAAGGATGAATATAGAAAATTTGACTTTTTTTCTTGATTTTAGTTTGCTTTTTTACCAAAAAAATCATCGCAATGCCAACCGCCGCCGCTTTTCCAAAAATGGTATGTCGTTCATTCAAAAAAATGCCATCTTTGCCCGACAAAGTACGTATATCTCCGCCTAAATCAATGATATACACATAATCAAAATCTTGTTGCACGCAAGCCCGAAACCCATCAAACGTCCGACTATCAATAAAACTGCGATTCGTAATAAACGCAATCACGCCGTTTTCATCCAATCTATCCATCGCCCACCGAAAAAACCGCGCATACATATCATAAACCTTCGTCTTCTGCGCCGAACTTTTCGCTATAAAAGTTTCTTTAATGCGTTTATCCATTTCGGGATACGTGCGATTCTTGTTATTATCATTTTCATTTTGCTGATTGGCATTGTAAGGCGGATTCCCGAGGATGACCGAAATTTTCGCCTCATTTTGTCGTTTAATCCGCGCCGCATTTTCCGCCGAGAGCGAAAACATATCCATCTGTTTGCCTTTCCAACCCAATGCTGTATCATTATCTAACGTATCTGCAAAACATAAATTGTCAAAAGATTCATATTGTTGCATTTTATTCTGATACGTGTATTCAATATTCAAATTGGCAATGTAATACGGCAAAATCGCTATTTCATTCGCATGTAATTCGTGTTTAAACTTATGTTTCAACGCTTGTGGACGCATATAGTCAATCAACTCACAAATATAGGTACCTGTGCCCGTCGCAGGGTCCAGGATTTGAACCCCTTTGTCCGATAATGTTTTGCCAAAATGCGTTTCAAGCAAATAATCGGTTGCTTTGATTTGAAATTGTACTATTTCAGTTGGGGTGTAAACAATCCCTAATTTGTCTGCTCCTTTGGGATTATAGGCTTTGTAAAAATTTTCATACACTTTTTTTAAAAAATCTTGTTTTTGTCGGACGCTCTGGCAACGGCGTGCTTCGATAGCAACTACTTCATAATATTTTTTTATAATATTTAAAGTATTGCGTTTCAATTGCCCCGTAAAAAAAGTGGCTTCTACTGCTATCAAAGTACGCGCAATATTATTTTCTTGAATGGTTTGTTCATCCCCTAAAACAGACTTGAAAATTTGTTCCGTCAGAATGTGTTGAATCAACATTTCATCCACTTCCGATAAATCAATATTCTCTCGAATGGCTTGTTTACAAACCTGTAAAAAATAGGTTCTTTTTTGTATAAATGCTTCATTTTCAATACTTTGTTGCTGAATCAACTGCTTCAAGGTAGCAACAATCGTGGGCAAATTTCGTTTAAAATCGGCGATAGCTTCATTAAAACTGGCGAGCTCGCGCGTTTTGTATGCGAAAAAACGATACAATAAAGCTTGTAAAGCAGACCGGTTCTCGACCTCAATCGTGGAAATATGTTGTCCTTCTTGATAAAGAATCGCTTGTTTGCCATTTTCAAATAAAATGTTTGTTTTTGGGTAGCCCTGATTGAATTTAAGGCGGACTTCGTCTTCTAATTGATTCGATTTTTTTTTGGCTTCCCAATAACCAAAATCAATTCCAAGCTCGTTTTTGAGTACGCCATCAAACCGAATCAAATTTCGGGCGGGCGTTCGGGCAGCGACCTCTTCTACGAGCGTCAAATTATACTTATCTGCCCAAGTCTCTAAAACGCGAGCAAAGGCGCGACGAAGCACCACTTCTGAATCTTGACGGGCAAGGTGGCTTAATTTGCTCCGTTCATTGTAATATTTGTCCAGTACGGCTAAAGACATTGTAAGAGTTTGAGTTGTTTAGAATATATGTTTACTTAGCCTTCCTGCCGCAAATGCAAATATATATATATCTTTTGTATGTTGTTAATAAAAAGTGAAAAAAAGTTAATAAAATTTAAAACAAAGGCTCAAACCGATGGAATCCCGTAGGGATGACGCTCTGGTAGCTACCAAAGGGGCATCCCTACGGGATTTTTCGGTGCGGTTCGGGTTCTGCTTTGAGTTACTCACGCGGCACACTTTCCCTAACAATGCGATGACTGCCTCTTTGTAATCTGAAAAACGATAGGTATTAAATTGTGCAGCTATCGTCGGGTCGCTCGGTTTGCCTATTTTTAAAGTTATTTTATTTTTTGAAAATTTATTTTTTTCGCCTACCTTTGCAAAAAGTTTATTACAATGGCACCACATCTCGAGATTATTTTAAAAGAAATTGATTTGCTGCAGCCTGCCGATTTGGAGGTTTTATACCTTGAACTTATTAAAAGACTGCACAAAGGCAACAAAACTATCGCTATTCTCCACAAATACGCTGGTAAAGGAAAAGGCGTATGGCAAACCGATGCTCAACATTACATTCACCAACTCCGCGAAAATGATAGGTTCTAGAAAAATCTTTTTTGATACTGCGCCTTTTATCTATTTGATTGAAAGCCATGAGACTTTCTACCAAAAAGTAGCCGATTTTCTGGTAGAAGCCGTCGAGGAAAATTGTGAACTGGTGACAAGTGTTCTGACTCACACCGAATTCAGTGTCAAACCCTATCAATTAGGGCGTTTAGATCTAATTCAAAATTTTGAAGATTTATTGGAAGAATTAAATTTTACCGTTTTAGACGTAGATATGCAAAGTGCGACGCTTGCGTATAAACTCCGCGCCAAATATAAATTTTTAAAAGGCATGGATGCACTCCAAATTTCGGTAGCGATTGCGTCGGAATGTCAAGAGTTTTTGACTAATGACAAACGTTTAAAAGGAATAGAGGAAATTCAAATTACGATTGTAGTAGATTGGTAAATGTTTGATATTCAATTATTTACTGAATTATAACCGTCGTAGAGGTTGCAACTTCTACGACGGTTATAATTATAAACTTTCAATCATTTTCATCGTTTCGACGCTGACCGTGCAGACTTTTCCTAACAATGCGATGACTTCTTCCTTATAATCCGAAAAACGATACGTATTAAATTGCGCAGCTATCGTCGGGTCGCTCGGTTTCGACGGTTTATATTGGTCTAAAATCCATTCGAGCGCGCTCCGATTGCCTAATTTATATTGCCAAGCGGCTTCTGGCACACCACATAATTGGGTTATTTCGTCTATTTCGATACAATGATTGGTTTTATCGGCTTTTAACTTGGCTTTCGGGACGAAATCGGCTCCAACGGCTTTGTCGATGCGTTGCAACGGATACGCCGCGACGGTTTCATAACCAATATGTAAATCGGCTAATTGTTGCCCGACCTGTGCATAGTGTTGAAAATCAGCATAATACGGGATGCGCGGGAAATCTCGTTTCAAATTGATTTCATACGCGGCGCGATACGCGGGCGCGTGTAACACCGCATACACATAATAAAAAATTTGTGCTTTTGTAATCGAGTTTCCTACGGAATGACAATACTGTTGCTGGAATTGTGCCAATGCCCAATCGGTGATATTGTCTTGGCGATTGCCGTTTGCGTCGTAAGTGTACATTGGTAAACACTGGCTATCACCAGTAAAATGTAAATCTACAATTAGGTTTGTTGCAATACAATAGAAATCTTTCTCACTTGAATTAAATGATATTATGTTATTTTGTTTTTCACAATTTTCACCTACAATAATTCTGTTTTGAGATGGCATTTCATTCAATTCTTTGCTAAAATATAATTTTTTTTTTGAATAGGGTCTATACAAAACATCTGTAATACAATTTTCATCAAAAATGTATTTTTTGCCTTTTGCTAAATCATTTTTAACGGCTCTTGTCCATTTAAATTCATATTCAATAGCATTATTTATATCTGCTTTTTTAACATCTTTTAAGCGTTCTACTGTTTGATTATAATTGAAAATCAAATAGTTAACTTTTTTGATGATATTGTTTTTATCAAAATCATAAACCCATTCATCCCGATTTGTAGCAATTCCTAATGAATATAATTTAAAAATCGCTTCATTTCCTTTTCCCATTTTTGCATCTTTACTACCAAGTGGCAAAAAGTTATCCCAGTCATTATCTTCCGCCAAATTAATCCAATTATTATTTTTATCGGGTACAATGCGTTGAAAATCAATGGTTTCAAACGGGTTTTCGCGCAACCAATCTAATTTTTCTGTCTTCGTCCAGAAGTCGTCTAAGGCGTGATAAAAAATGCGACAAAGCGTTTTGGTTTTCGCCGCTTTCTTCACCAAAAACAGCATCGCAACGCCCGTTTGAATCCCAAAAACATTATGCGTCGTTCCAGCAATTTTCGGATTTGCGCGCACATCTGATTTTAAATCAACAATATACACATCATCAAAATCTTGTTGGACGCAAGCTCGAAACCCATCAAACGTCCGACTATCAATAAAACTGCGATTCGTAATAAACGCAATCACGCCATTTTGGTCTAATCTATCCATCGCCCACCGAAAAAACCGCGCATACATATCATAAACCTTCGTCTTCTGCGCCGAACTTTTCGCTATAAAAGTTTCTTTAATCCGTTTATCCATTTCGGGATACGTGCGATTCTTGTTATTATCATTTTCATTTTGCTGATTGGCATTGTAAGGCGGATTCCCGAGGATGACCGAAATTTTCGCCTCATTTTGTCGCTTAATTCGCGCTGC
>JBDKKX010000016.1:0-23116 GCA_039795795.1 Bacteroidota bacterium
ACGGATTTTTTTTGCAAAAATCCGTACGAATCGGTGAAATCCGCGAAATCCGTACATCCATTTGTATCACAATGGATCCAAAAGTTTAGGTTGAAGCAGCCGAATAACCTGCGGCTCGACCAAAAACAGCACCCGATGTCAATCCAGAACCGCCAGGATAACCATAAAAAAAGACTCCACCCACCATTTCGCCACAAGCAAATAATCCGTCAATCGGTTCCTCCTTTTCATTCAAAACCGCCCCATTTTTATTCACTTTCACGCCACCATACGTAAAGGTGATGCCGCCCGTCACAGGATATGCCCGAAACGGGGGCGCATCCAACCGATTTGCCCAATTGGATTTTGGCAAAGCCAATCCTATCGTATTTTTACCATCTTTAATGGTCGGGTCAAACACTTTTGCGGTATTGACCGCATCATTATAAGCCTGTAAGGTTGCCCAAGCCGCCTTTTGATTTACCCCTTCTAATTTTTGAACCAAATCTTCCAAAGTATCCGCTTCCACAAAACTCGCATCCGCCGTTTTATACTCACCATATAATAAAGGATACACTTTTGCATCAAAAATTTGCCAAGCAAACTGTTTGGGCTGTTCTAACACGGCTTTTCCGAATTGCGCATACGTGTAATTCCGAAAATCAGCTCCTTCATCTACAAAACGTTCCCCATTCGCATTCAACATTACGCCAAACAAATAAGAAATTTTTCTATAATGTTTGCGCTCTATATGCGGAATCTTCAAATTGCCATATTCGGGCATATTTAAATCCATCGGCGTTGCGTGACAACCGCCAAAATGCCCATTCAAACTCGCGCCTACGGATTGAGCCATTTCAATGCCCGCGCCTTGATTATGACGCGTTCCGCGAACCCTTGCTTTTGCCCAATTAGAACCTAAATATTTGATTCTCAATGCTTTATTTGCCTCAAAACCACCACTTGCTATCACCACCGCATCGGATTTCACTTCAATATCTTTTCCGCGATTGCGATAACGCACGCCTGTTACTTTTTCATTTTCGTACAACAAGGATTGCACGTTGCAATTGTACTTAATTTTACCGCCCAAACGAAGAAATTCTTTTAATTCTGCTTGAACTAAACCATCGCCTTCACCTTCGGATTCTAAGGTCAAACCACCCCAAAAGATATATTTTCCCTCTTTTTGAAAGGTCTGACGGGAATAAATCGGGTCAAAACGAACCTGATGACGCGCTAACCATTGAAGCGTTGGCAAACTTTCTTCTACCAGAAAATTTTGTAATTCCGTCAAAGGTTCCCCTTCGTTGAAATGTTTTAAATCTGCTAAAAATTTTGTTTTTGGATACGAACCAAAATCCGTTCTACTCAAACGCTCATCGGTTGGATTTTTTAATAATGGTTTCAAATCTTCAAAACCGTTATATGCAAAACGCATTGCACCCGCCGTATAGCGGCTATTCCCACCAAATTCTTTAAAATTCGCTTTTTCAAGCATCAAAACCGATGCACCT
The DNA here is from genome assembly GCA_039795795.1 of Bacteroidota bacterium. Taxonomy (GTDB): domain Bacteria; phylum Bacteroidota; class Bacteroidia; order Chitinophagales; family Saprospiraceae; genus JAAFJT01. The sequence continues at coordinate 1,497 of JBDKKX010000016.1, forward strand.
TTTTCTAAAGCAGCTATCGCAGCACACATCGCCGCGTTACCACTTCCAATGACAATAACGTGATTTTTTTTCATTTTGGAATTTTTTGAATTAGGCTTTTCAATTGATAATCAAAGATTTATAATTTTAAAATAATCTTTGCCAGCAAGTTCTGCTTTGGAAAATTACGATACGAACGGATGTACGGATTTCACGGATTTCACCGATTCGTACGGATTTTTTTATTTTTTTTGTCTAAAATCAAGCATTTATTCCAAAAAAAATCCGTACCCATCGGTGAAATCCGTGAAATCCGTACATCTATTCGTATCGTAATTTTCCAAAGCGGAAGCGGCTGCTCCTTCGCAACCTAATTCAAAAATTTTAGAAGCTATAATTAACAGAAAAATTTAAAAAGCGTCCTTGCGTACCAAATTGATTCGTTCTGCGCGAATAAACCACTTCATTCGTCGTTTGCGGCACTTGCAACAAATCGGGATAAACATCCGTGAAATTATTCGCACCCAACAAAATCGTCAATTTGTTCACAGGACGGTACGTAATCGCAAAATCAAATAACGTTTTTGCGGAAAAAACTTGATATTTCTTTGCCGTCACATCCGTCGGAGCCACTTTCAACGTCGCTAATGGGTCAGCAACTTCTCCAAATCGCGTCGCACGCAACAAAATACCAAATTGTTTGTAATCATAATTCGCCGAAACAATCAATTTACTTTTCGGTTGACCATCCGTAATATACAACGCCGCATTCGCATCCACCACTTGGACCCCTGTTGCCGTGTTTCGGTTCGCCCGCAACGTCGTGGTCATCGAAGAATAAGCCGCATTCACAACCACTTTATTGTCTCTATCAATCGGTCGATTGTAATTAGCAACAAATTCAAATCCATTCGTCCGCGTATCAATTGCATTCACAAACACGGTTGCCGTTTGCGGAAAACCCGCAGCTACAAAATCGGGATAACCGCCCGTAGCGATACCGCCCGACAACATAATGCGATTATCGACATCAATTTGATACAAATCCGCCGTCATCGTGAAATATTCCCCTAATTTTGACGTGATACCACCCGCTAAATCAATGGAAGTCTCTTTTTTCAAACCGTTGATACCCAAAATACCCGCTAATTTAGAATCCGCAGGAATCACAGGATTATAAATGGAATTCCCTGCATTGTCAAATGAGATATTTACATAATTGCTATAATGAATCTGCGTCATAGACGGTGCCCGAAATCCACGACTGATAGAACCCCGAACCGCAAAAGCATCCGTTGCTTTATATCGTGCATTCAATTTCGCAGAAATGTCATTCCCAAAATCACTATAATTTTCACCCCGAACAGCGGCACCCACTAAGAATTCTTTGCTCAAATCACTTTCCGCTTCTACATAAACCCCGAGATTCGAGCGCGTCCATCGACCCGCCGTTTTATCACTAAAACCTTCCCGTCCACTCGAACCCACATCCGTTGTTTTGTATAACGGACCTGGTTTCCAAGAAAAAGTATCACCCGCAATTTGCTCAAACATTTCAGCCCGATATTCCGTACCCGCGCCAATGCTCAAATTCGGATAACCTTTGGCATTGAAAGACTTATTAATATCCGCATTTACTAAGGTTTGAGTGACATGCGTTACGCCAACGTGGAATTTAGTCGGAGAAGCCGACCCAAAACTGGCATTAACGGTATTTTCAACATTCCAATCCACTTTGTTAGAACCTTGTCCAACGCTCAAATCCGTATTCCAACCGCTTAAATTCCCTTTGACTCCTGCCGTAACCGAATAATCTTCCAAAGTCGCTGGCGCAATCGGATTATAACCATTCGGAAAAATGCTCAATACAGACCGTCTGGTGTTCGACGGCGGGCGCGTGAAAACACCCGTAATCACCTTTTTATTGGTGTAACCGCCAAAGGTGTAAAAACTCCACACCTCATTGATAGGTATCCCTGCATTGATAAAAATCCCCATAGTCGTATTTTGAGCCGCCCCCAAAATAGCTCTGTCCAAATTAATATTATTCGCTTTAACCAAACTGTCATCTTTAACAGGGTCTTTAACGTAGAAACCCGCACTCGCCTTATACGAACCCGAACGGTCATAACCATCTGTGTGTGAATAAGTTAGCGTCGTATTGAGGAACCCTTTTGAACCTAATTTCAAACCGAAATTCGTACTCACATTGTAGGTCTTGCCGTCTATGACCAGCGTACTGGGTGGGAAATTACTATTGACATCTAATTGCGGTTTGGAATAACCCGTACCCGTATATACATTTACAGTACCCCCAGAAGAAGCATTATTTAATTGTAAATTGATAACGCCCGCAATCGCATCCGAACCGTATTGCGCCGCCGCACCATCGCGCAACACTTCCACCCGTTTCAAAGACAGTGCAGGGACAACATTAATATCCGTACCGACTTGTCCTTTTCCGACCCCGTCGTTAATACTCAAAAAAGACACTTTATGGCGACGTTTGTTATTAACCGTCACTAAAACTTGGTCGGGACCAAGCCCGCGCAACGTTGCAGGATCCACAAACGGCGCACCGTCATTGATACCAAATTTCACTGCATTGAAAGACGGCGCACTATAATGGATGGATTGACCTAAATCCACTTGACCCGTTGCTTGCAAATCTTTGACATTAATCACGTCAATAGGCACTGGTTTGTCCACATCAGTACGCGGTTTAGTGCTAAAACGAGCGCCGACAACCGTTACTTCACCCATCAACGAGGCACTTTCTTCCATCGTAACCTCCAAATTCGAGGTGGACGCAGTGACTGTGACTTCCTGACTTTTGTAACCCACGAAGGAAAATAATAATACATCGCCCACCTGAGCGTCCAATGTAAAATTGCCTTCTGCGTCGGTTAGCGTCCCTCTGGTCGTGCCTTTGATGCTGACACTCAAGCCGATAATGGCTTCACCATTTTTATCCTTGACTTTGCCCACGATAGTTTGCACCATTTTGTCGGCAGAAGGTGCCAACAATGCAACAACAGAACGTTGGTTTCGCACAATAGATGGATTTTCTGCGAATACGGGTGTTCCGCAAGAAATAGACAGCGCAAGCGGCAGTAGTGTCGCTTTAAAAATTTGTTGAGCTTTTTTTTTCATAAACCTAAAAACAAGCATTGAATAAAACAAGATTATTGACTTGCAATCCCTAAAAATTGTATTGCTTCGGATTTCTCCCTAATTGCGCTGCAAATTAAGTTTAATTTTGCATATTGTGATTGTTACCCAATCTTTTTTTTAGAACAGATGTGTTTTAAAAAATAATACAACACATATAGAATTCTATATACTTTATCGTATCTTTACAACGATATTTAGATATTCCATGTTGATATTTTCATAAAAAGTTAATTATCAATTCTTTATAGACTTTATGAAAAAAATTTTAGTTGCCAATAGAGGTGAAATTGCTTTGCGCGTGATGCGCACTGCCCGCAAAATGGGCATTAAAACGGTTGCGGTTTATTCCGAAGCAGACCGTAATGCGCCTCATGTGCGTTTCGCGGATGAAGCGATTTGTCTTGGTCCCGCGCCGTCTGCCCAATCTTATTTGTTGGGGCATAAGATTATTGAAGCGGCAAAACGCTTAAATGTGGATGGCATTCATCCTGGATATGGTTTTTTGAGTGAAAATGCTGGTTTTTCCAGAGCCGTTTCGGAAGCCGGTATGACGTTTATTGGTCCCGCGCCGCATTCGATTGAGGTGATGGGGAGCAAATTGGCAGCTAAAAATGCGGTTTTGAAATATAAAATTCCAATGGTGCCTGGCGTTCAAGAGGCGATAACGGATGTGCCCGCAGCGCGCAAAGTGGCGAATGAAATTGGTTATCCGATTTTGATAAAAGCCTCTGCGGGCGGGGGCGGAAAAGGGATGCGCATTGTGGAAAACGATGGCGAATTTGTGGAACAAATGAATCGGGCGGTGAGTGAAGCGATTTCGGCTTTTGGCGATGGCTCGGTTTTCATTGAAAAGTACGTCGGTTCGCCGCGACATATTGAAATTCAAGTCCTTGCGGATAATCATGGGAATACCGTTTATCTTTTTGAACGCGAATGCAGTATTCAACGGCGGCATCAAAAATTGGTGGAGGAAGCTCCGAGTTGTATTTTAACGCCCGAAATTCGGGAAGCGATGGGTAAAGATGCGGTTAAAGTGGCAAAAGCGTGTCAATATTCAGGGGCGGGGACGGTTGAATTTTTGTTGGATGAAAAGTTGAATTATTATTTTTTGGAAATGAATACGCGGTTGCAAGTCGAACATCCTGTGTCGGAATGGATTACAGGTTTGGATTTGGTGGAACAACAAATTCGGGTGGCGCGCAATGAAAAATTGACTTTTAAACAAAAAGATTTAAAAATCAATGGTCATGCGATTGAATTGCGGGTTTGTGCGGAAGACCCAATGAATAATTTTTTGCCCAGCGTCGGTAATTTGACGAAATATCGCCCGCCTTATGGTATGTTGAATGTTCGGGTGGACGACGGTTATGAGGAAGGGATGGATATTCCGATTTTTTATGACCCGATGATTGCAAAATTGATTGCTTGGGGCAGCAATCGGGCGGAAGCGATGCAAAAATTGATAGAAGCGATTGATGCGTTTACGATTGAGGGCGTTTCGACGACGCTTCGTTTTGGAAAATTTGTGTTAGAACATCCTGCTTTTATTGGAGGGCAATTTGATACCCATTTTGTAAAACATTATTTTACGCCAGACAAGTTACAAGATGAAAATGAAGCCCTGATTGCAGCAACTTTGGCGGTTAAGTTGCATTTGGAACATAAAAAGTTATTGCAAGTGCCAGAAATAGGAGATTCTCGTTGGAAAAAAGCACGATAATAAGGATGAATGATGAATGATGAATGATAAATCTTACAATGAATTGATTATCAATTCATTGTAAGATTTATCATTCATCATTCATCATTCATCATTTATAATTCATCATTCATCATTCCTTTCAAAAAATTAAAATAGTTTTTACCTTTGCGATTCACAAGCGCGTATCTGCGGGTACGCGCTTTTATTTTTTGAAATTATAAATTCTTATCAAACAAAAATGCAACATTTCACGTCCGTTCATGATGTCGAAAATCCGTCGGCATTATTACAAGACGCGCTGGCGATGAAGCGCAACCCATTGAAATTCAAAAAGTTAGGCAAGGATAAAACCTTAGGAATGCTGTTTTTCAATCCTTCTTTGCGAACCCGCATGAGTACGGAAAAAGCGGCTTTGAACTTGGGCATGCAAGTCATTTCTATGAATGCTTCCGAAGGTTGGAAGCTCGAAATGACCGAAGGTGCGATTATGAATGGCGATAAAGCGGAACATGTTATCGAAGCGGCGGCGGTGGTTTCCCAATATTGCGACATTCTTGGCGTTCGCTCGTTTCCCACGTTGACCGACCGCGAAAGTGATTATAGAGATGATGTCATTTCTAAGTTCAAAAAATACGCGAAAGTACCGATTATCAGTTTGGAAGGTTCGATGGTGCATCCTTTACAATCGCTTGCGGATTGGTTGACGATTGAAACGTTAAAAACCAAAAAACGACCCAGAGTGGTGCTATCTTGGGCACCCCACCCGAAGGCTTTGCCCCAAGCGGTTCCCAATTCTTTTGTGGAATGGATGAAACATGCCGACGTTGATTTAGTGATTACGCACCCCAAAGGATATGAATTATCGACTCGTTTTACAGAAGGCGTTGAGATAGAATATAATCAAAATCAAGCGTTTAAAAATGCAGATTTTATTTATACAAAAAATTGGTCGGCTTATGAACCGTATGGTCAGATTTTAAATATGGATCCGAATTGGACGATTTCAACGGAAAAAATGGCTTTAACGGATAATGGAAAGTTTATGCACTGCTTGCCTGTGCGTCGTAATCAGATTGTTATGGACGATGTGATTGACGGACCGAATAGTATTGTCATTGAACAAGCCAATAATCGAACTTTTGCAGCGATGGCAGTTTTAAAAAATTTGCTTACTTAGTTTTTTCTCGCAGATTTTTTATTAGGTTACACTTTTGGATACATTGGGATACGAATGGATGTACGGATTTCACGGATTTCACCGATGGTACGGATTTTTTGGAATCCATGCTCGAAATTCAAGCAAAAAAAATAAAAAAATCCGTATCCATCGGTGAAATCCGTGAAATCCGTACATCCATTTGTATTTCAATGTATCCAAAAAAAACAGGGATATAAATAGAGACGGGAATGACGTAATAGCGTCCATCCCGTCCTTATTTATATCCCTTTTCTGTTAATGTAATGAAGATATGAACGTATATTCATTTTATTTCGACAAAAAAAAGCGATTTTTGTATAGTCAACATGTTTTTAAACTCGTTGCAAGCTCTTACACTCATTTTTAACTTATTGTTTTTGTTACTATGCCTTTTAATTATCAAATCTCTAAGTCCCAGATTCTCAATTACTTAAACGCAAAAAATGTGTCTCTTGAAATGGTTTTTCCATTTTTAGGCTGGCGCGCCGAACTCAATCAAAATACCTTAAAAGCAGATTTTTTTGCAGGTTTAACAGGTGCTGTTATTGTCATTCCACAAGCGGTTGCTTTTTCTATCATCGCAGGGCTGCCTGTTTTGACGGGTTTGTACACGGCGATTGTGACTCCGATTATCGCCGCTTTATTTGGCTCGTCTCGACATTTGATTTCGGGACCGACCACTGCGATTTCATTGGTTATTTTTGCCGCGCTTTCCCGCTTTGCCGAACCGAATACAGCTACTTATATTGAAATGGCATTTGTAGTGACTTTTATGGCGGGTACAATCCAATTATTATTTGGTTTAGGGCGTTTAGGAATGCTTATAAATTTTGTATCTCATACGGTTATCATTGGTTTTACAGCAAGTGCGGCTATTTTAATCATTACAGGGCAATTGAAAAACATTTTAGGTATTCCCGTCAAACAAGGACTTTCTTTTACAGAAACGTGCAAAGTTTTGAGTCATCATATCTATGAAACCAATTTTTATGTATTAACGATTGCCTTAATAACCTTAATTGTCGGGTTATTAATCAAAAAATATTATCCCAAAGCACCGAATTTATTCGGAGGGATGTTAGTAGGGATGGCAGTTGCAGCCTTGATGGTCCGAAATGGCGATACGCATGGGATTAAATTCGTGGGAGCATTGCCTTCTCAACTACCTTCGTTTAGCATTCCAAGCCTTAATATCGGCAATATTAGAAAATTAATGCCAAATGCGTTTGCAATTGCATTGTTAGGTTTGATTGAAGCCACTGCGATTGCGCGTTCCATTGCATTGAAATCGGGGCAACGGATTGACGGCAATCAAGAATTTATTGGGCAAGGCTTATCGAATATTATTGGTTCCTTGTTTTCTTGTTATGCTGGAACGGGTTCGTTTGCACGTTCGGGCGTGAATTATGACGCAGGTGCACAAACCCCGCTATCCGCAGTATTTGCTGCCTTGGTTTTGACCATATTTGTTTTATTTTTTGCACCTGTCGCGGCATATTTGCCGATTCCTGCGATGGCAAGTTTGATTATTTTAGTGGGTTGGCGGTTGATTGATATTCATCATATTAGAGAAATCGGCAAGGCAAGCAAGCGCGAAATTATCATTTTTTTTGCAACAGTCATCGCAGCCTTGTTTTCTGAACTGGAATTAGCCATTTATGCGGGCATTATTTTATCATTATTTTTCTATATTCGGGAGGTTTCTAAGCCGCATATTGCGGTGATGGCACCCGATTTTGACCATCCGCGCCGTCAATTGACCAATATTGAACGAAAAGATGGTTTGAAAGAATGTCCTCAATTAAAAATCATTCGGATTGACGGGGCTTTATTTTTTGGTGCAATGGAGCATATTTCTACTTTTGTGCAGCAGGTTCGGGCGGAATCGGAGGATAAATATTTGTTAATTTTGGCAAATGGGATTAATTACATTGATTTGGACGGGGCGGAATGGTTGGTTCAAGAGGCAAAAGCATGGCGGGATAGAGGCGGTATGATGTACATTGCAGGTTTGAAAATCATTGCCCAAGATGTTTTGCGAGATGGGGATTTTGTGCCGATGATTGGAAAAGAATGTTTTTATGTTTCCAAAACAGATGCGATAGCGGCGATTTATAAATTATTAGACGCGGATGTTTGTAAAAACTGTAAAGTTCGGGCTTTCAATGAGTGCATTAATGATGTGAAATTGCCTAAATTGTTGGAAATTCAGATGACTTACCCGATTGAGATTTACAAAGCGAATAATGATTTTTAAGCGGACACACGCCAAAAAACATGCCTTTTGCATCTATTTAAATGCAACTTGTTTATAAAATAAATCATCGTAAAACGAGGATTGGTCATTCAATCCTTGTTTTTTTATGCAAAAAACTTTCAAATTGTACTTAAATGTCTATATTTGCATCTAATTTCGTCAAAAACCACACCGTGAATACCATGTCACTACCCAACCCTTGGGGCAACAAAAATGCCCGTTTAGTTGTTCACCTCTATTTTACTGCCTTAGTTACGGCGGCTTACGCGGTTTTGGGCGGTATGTTGATAGCGTATCGAAAATTTTTTAAAGCCGATTTTCCGCCGACTTTGACGGTTGTGTTTGGGATTGCCTGTATTTTGTACGGGGCGTATCGTTTTTATAGGAGTTATCAAAATTATAAGGAGGCAATCGAATTGGAGGAGGAATAGTGATTTTATTTAAATTGTGTGATAACGTTGGAATTCGGATTAAATGGGATTTTTTTAGGATTAAATAAGATTGATTTTTAGGATTAATCCTCAGACTTTTCATCACAGATGGAACAGATTCAACGGATTTCCACAGATTTTTTTTGATTTTCAAACGTTAAAACCCAAAAAATCTGTCTAAATCTCGTTGAATCTGTTCCATCTGTGATGAAAAGTCTGAGGATTAATCCTAAAAATCAATCTTATTTAATCCTAAAAAAATCCCATTTAATCCGAATTCCAACGTCCTGTCTCTAAATGTTTGCAAAAATTAAATTTCAATGACAATTAATCTTAAAAATAGTTTCATCTGCATCTTTTCAATGGTAATTTGGATGCAATGCGCCAAAGCACCTGGACGAGACACGAAGGACACGCCGAATACGGGCGAAATCACAGTAGTCGCTGATGAAACTTTACTGCCTATCGCCGAGGCACAGGCACAAGTTTTCAATGCCACCTACGACCGTGCCCGAATCAACATGCGTTACAAATCGGAATTGGCAGCCGTCAACGATTTGATGAACGATAGTACACAAATGATTATCATCGGTCGGCAACTCAAACCCGAAGAAAAAGCGTATTTTGAGAGTCGCCGCTTGATGCCGCAGCAGACGAAAGTGGCATTAGATGGTATTGCGTTGATTACCCACAAATCCAATCGGGATACAGCCTTGACGTATCAACAAGCGGTTAAAATCTTGCGCGGCGAGCTTACGAATCGGAAAGAATTGGGCAAAGGCGGTAGCACAAATATCAATTTAGTGTTTGATAATTCCAATTCTGGCACGGTTAGCTTCATTTTAAATGAAATTGGCGCGACAAAATTGCCCAAAAATGCGTTTGCAACCCAATCGAATACGGATGCAATTCGTTTTGTGTCTGAAAATGAAGATGCCATTGGTATTATTGGGTGGAGTTGGTTAAGCGATTCGGATGACCCAAAAGCAAAAGCGTTTTTAGAAAAAATCAACGTGATTGGGATTACGCCAAAGCATGATTCTTTGCCCAAAGGCTCGTATCGCCCTTATCAATTGGCGATGAAACAGAATTTATATCCGTTTACGCGTTCGGTTTATTGCATTGTTCGGGATAGAAGTGCTGGTTTAGCCAGTGGTTTTTCGCGCTTTATTTTCAGCGATATTGGTCAGAAAATCATGTTGAAAGCAGGTATTGTGCCCGCAGAAGAGCCCGAACGCATTATTGAAATCGTTAAAAAGCCTATTCAATAATCGTTTTTGAGGTGCAAAAGAAGCAAATAATATAACTTTTAAACCATTTTCTTAATTTTTAGAAAGTTTTATTATAAATTCGCCCTGTTTTTGGGTGAAGCCATCGTGGAAAAAAAGAATATACTCAATTCAGCCCCGAATTACACGAATTTGCACGAATTTTCACTAATAATTCGTGCAAATTCGTGTGATTCGTGGCAAAACCTTTGATTACCAATTTATTGAAAAATGTATAATTCATCATTTATAAATTATTATTGCTGACAACGAATCGTTTTAAACTTTTTTTAACTAAAATATATCGCAACCGTTTGCCGAACAGTCGTCTAAATAGCGAGTCAAACGATTTGTGTTATCTTGTTTTTGACCATAAAATTATCTTAGAAAAAATCTATCAACCAATCTCAATCCGCGACACAATGAAAAAAGTCCAAATCTTAGCAGTCGCTTGCGTTTCCGCTTTGAGTTTGAATGCACAAACGGTTAGTTTGTCATCCACCAGAGAGTGCGAAAAAATGATTAACAATGAAGATTTCGGGGGTGCCAGAAAATGTTTGGAAGCCATTATTACCAAAGAGCCGACCAATAGTGACGCTTATTTTTGGATGGGCGAGAGCTTTTATCGGGATTCTACTTCGGAAAAGGCAAAAGAAAATGTTGCCAAAGCAACGGATTATTACAACAAAGGCGTTGCTGCCAATCCAGATTTCAATTGGAGAGCGCAAATCGGAGTCATCAAAACGATGATTGATGGCAAGCAAAATCAACAAGTGATTTCTAAAGCGATTGATAAAGCGGTTCGCGCTTCTCGCAAAAGACCTTATAAAGAAGGGCATCCAGATGCGTATTATTTGTTGGCAGATGCGTATTTGTATAGCAAAAATCCAAATGTTCCAGAAGGGATTGCTAATGCGAAACGTGCTAAAGATATTGAGCCTGCTGCGGCTAAATATTGGGTGAAAGAAGGCGATGCTCAACGATTGGGTGGTTTTGCGGGTCCTGCGATGAGTGCTTACGAAACGGCTGCAACCATTGACAAAAAAGAACCGGATGTTTATCTCAAAATGGGTAATATTTGGGGACGTGCAGGACAATTTAAATTGGCAATTGCGAAATTGGAAGAAGGTTTGGCAGTCGCACCCGATTATGCTCCTTTGTACAAAGCGCAAATTGAGTTTTGTATGGCAAATAAAGAATATCCGAGAGTGACTAAATTGTTGGAAAAATATGTTACGTTGGCAGGCAATGATTATGATGCGCGGGCGCGTTACGTCAAATTCTTGTGTTATCAAGCAAAAGCGTATGACAAAGCGGTGGAAGAAGCGCAAAAATTGTTGAAAGACGATCCTTCTCGCAAAAATATGTATCGTTGGATGGCTTGGGCAAATTATGAAAATGGTAAATATGATGCAGCGTTGGATGCTTCGGATAAATTGTTTAAAGCGTTGAGTGGCGATGACCTTGCGGGTTATGATTATACGTATTATGCGCGTGCTGCGGCACAACTTGGTAAATTGGATACAGCAGTGAAGACTTATAACGATTATATTAAATTTGATACGACTCAAACGTGTAGTGTTTTGCCTGAGATTGCGAATTTGTATTTGAAGGTGAAAAAATACAAGGAAGCGTTGGCTACGGCTAATACCAAATTGGCAAAATGTGGTGGTAATAATAGTGATTATTATGCTATCATGCAGATTGCTTACAATGCGGACGCGCCGAAAGAATTGTCCGAAGCGGCAGATAAATATATTACAAAATTGCCAAATGATGTAGATGGCTATTTTTATAAGGCGAAAGCGTTGCAACAAATGGATGATGAGACCAGTCCGCGTTATGATGCGATGGCACCTTATGAAAAATTGATTGAAGTGGCGTTAAAAGCAACGGACGAAAAAGCAAAAACACGGAATAATTACTTTTTGTCTCGTGCGTACAGCTATTCTGGATACTACTATGGTGCAAAAGGCGATTTGGTAAAAGCGAAGGAGTTTTTCCAAAAAGCAGTTGGTGCTGACCCATCGAATTCAGATGCAGCTAAAAAAGTACAAGAATTGGGTGGAAATTAACTTGAAAAAACCAATTTTCGCCCCGAATTACACGAATTTTCACTAATAATTTGGGCAAATTCGTGTAATTCGGGGCAGAATTGTAAAACAAAAAGCTGGATTGATAACCAATCCAGCTTTTGTTTTGTGCCAACGAATTTTTTACAAAGGTTCAATTATATTGATCTTTGGTACATAAATAGCATTCAATCCATTTGTTATCCATAACAATTCTCATTAAACTATTTATACAGAGCTTAAAATCGGCGTTTAAAAAGCTAAAGTTCCAAAAAGGGGGGAAAATAGAATGGTAAAAAAGACAATTCATTACCAATTAAATTTTATTTTGTTTCCCTTCATCTCCATACAATTCCCGACTTTTAGCATTGTAAGCCTCCGCAGCTTCTTCGGCAGTGTCGTACATCCCCAAATGCACTGATTTTTTGTCAATGGAGATGACCGCACGATAGCGATTGTTTTCCTGATAAACGCCCGTGTAACCGATTCGACTGCTGGTTCTACGTTGGCGACTGGCGGCTGCCCGACTGCGCCAAACGAGGTTTTCCAATTGGCAATCCAACTTTTCACCATTTTTCGCGCCGACTAAATTTTTGTCGTCGTTTTTTTGGTGGGCAAGAAATTTCTCAGCAACAAGTTTGTGCAAGTAAATGGTCTCCGTTTTATACGAATTGTCCGCCGTTTTCCAAGTTTTTTGAAAGACGGCACAACCACTCGAATGCTTTCGGAGATTCTCTACAAACCGTATTTTTGCCAAATACGGGTCATCCAATAGGTACTCATGAACGGTATCGTCAACAAGTACCATCTCATCACTGTTTTTTAAATTAATTTTGATTAACACGATCTCGACAGGGTTTGGTTTAAAAAATGGTCGTCAAAACAGCATGCTGCTTGAAAACGTGGCTAATTTAGCAGATTTTTTAAAAATGATGTATGTACATGAATCTTTTTTTTGAAAAAAAGTTCTCATTTGCTTCAAAATTCTTAAAAAACAAAATAAATACACCATATAACAATATAAATACGTGAAATGGATATTTTTTTGCAATTATTTTGTTATAGAATATAAAGTTATTCCTTTACTTAATATGATGCTTGTTTTTGTAAATATAACAATGATATTACATGATTTTTTTTTAATAATTTAATATTTTAAACAATATGAATCCGAAATATATGCAAAGGTGTTTTGATTTGGCGCGTTTGGGGAATGGTCAGACCTCGCCGAATCCATCTGTTGGGGCGGTGTTGGTGTATCAAGATAAAATTATTGGGGAAGGCTGGCATCGACAATATGGAGGCGCGCATGCGGAAGTTAATGCAGTTGCGAGTGTGCGTGCGGAGCATCGTTCGTGGATTGCGCAGTCCACGATTTATGTATCGTTGGAGCCTTGTCATCATTTTGGCAAAACGCCGCCTTGTGTGGATTTGATTTTGCGAGAGCGCATTCCCAAAGTGGTGATTGCTCAAATGGATCCGCATGATAAAGTGGCGGGACAGAGCATTCAAAAATTGCGCAATCATGGTGTGGAAGTGATTGAAAATGTGCTGATGGAGGAAGGTAAAATGGTGACACGTCCTTTTGTGAAAAATATTATTTGGAAAAAGCCATATATTATTTTGAAATGGGCGGAAAGTGCAGATGGTTTTATGGGTTCGCCTGACAAACAAGTTTGGTTGAGCAATGCTCTTGCCAAACGATTGGCGCATCGTTGGCGCAATGAAGTGGATGCGATTTTGGTCGGTTCCAATACGGTTTTGATAGATAATCCGAGTTTGGACAATCGGTATTGGTTTGGGAAATCGCCTGTTCGGGTAGTTTTGGATGGGCAGGGTAGGGTAGGGGCTGCTCTCAAAAACCCGAAAACGGAACTGAAAATTTTAGACGATTCTATTAAAACGTTGATTTATAGTTATGTAGCACATCCATTGTCTGGAAGTAATAATAAGTTGCCATTTCAGCAAACTTTTTTTAAAACTTTAAATTCTAATAATCCGAATGAATTGTTAGACGATTTGTACCATGAAAAAATAGGGATTGTGCTGGTGGAAGGTGGTGCGAGCGTGTTAAATTTTTTCATTCAAAACAATTTGTGGGATGAAGCGCGTGTTTTTAAAACCAATAAAGGTTTACAAGCAGGTATCGCTGCACCCAAAATCACCTCTAAAAAGGATGTTGAAATGATACAATTGCTTGATAATCAATTACATTTGTACCAAAATGATTGATTTTTTGCTTGGAAGATTAGGATACAATTCTTAGTACGTGACAAAAATGCTTTTCGGCACAGATGAAACAGATTCCACGAGATTTTCACAGATTTTTGGATTTTCAATGCTTAAAATCCAAAAATCTGTGAAAATCTCGTGGAATCTGTTCCATCTGTGCCGAAAAGTACTGAGAATTGTATCCTAATTTTTACTTTTGATTCGCCCCATATTTCGGCGCGACCGAAGTTTCAATCGCATTGCCAGACCCATCAATCGCCCGTATTTCTACCCGCCGATTCAATTGTCTTCCCTCATCCGTTTTATTATCCGTATAAGGATTGCTTTTGCCATGCGTTTTCAACACAATTCTATCTTCTGGAATCCCTTTGCTAATTAAATACTTTTTCGCATTTTCAGCACGGTGTTCCGATAAACGATTATTATAATCTTCGCCGCCTTTGAAATCCGTATGACCATCTAATTCAGCTTTTGCTGCTGCATTTTTCTTTAAAATAGCTGCCAATTTATCCAATTCACTCATGGATTGACTGCGCAAATCCGATTTATCAAAGTCAAAAAGCAACCAATTCAATTTACCCGCAGCAATTCCAGCCGCTTTGCCTTTCGCAACCAGCGTACTTGTAACTGCTTTGGGCGTTATTGCAACCTCTGCACCTTTTGCACTCGAACCACTACCAATAGTTTTAGCAGCAGGTTTTGCAGCCACAGCATTCGTGCTTGGCGCGCCTTTGGATTCAAGCGTTCCATTCGGTGTAGCAACTGTTGTAGCAGCCCCTTTTGGAATCACTTTTTTACCATATTCAGCAGGTTTTTGGCTTGTACCCGCGTCCGCTATCGTATTTCCAGTCGTATTGGATAATGTAGCGGTCGAAGAAGTGGTCGCAGTAACTGATTCCACAGGTTTCAATGGAACATCAGGCAATGTACTTGTCATCGCTGGAATTGTCGAACCATTGGCTTTATGATTTTCCCAGATTTTGTACCCAAGCGCGCCTAAACCGAATATCGCCAATGCCATAATTGGCAACCACCAAGTACTGCGTCCACTGGACGATGCGACAGGTTTGGTTTCTACGGTTGTAGGAGCTACTTCCGCTTCGGCGAAAGCTTTCCCTTCTGATTTAGCAAATATTTTTGACGGCTCTGGCGCGATAACTTTTGGTATTTCGACCTTCGGTACTTTCACTTTTGGCACTTCGACCTTCGGTATTTCTACTTTCGGCACTTCGACCTTCGGTATTTCTACTTTCGGCACTTCGACCTTCGGTATTTCTACTTTTGGCACTTCGACCTTCGGTATTTCTACTTTTGGTACTTCGACCTTCGGTATTGCTACTTTTGGCACTTCGACCTTTGGTATTTCTACTTTTGGCACTTCGACCTTCGGTATTTCTACTTTTGGCACTTCCATATTTGCACTTAACCCCAAACCGCTTACCGCAATTTCTGGTTTTTCCACCTTAATTTCTGGTTTCGGAACGGACGGAAGATTTCCTACAATGCCACCAACCAAGCCAACTGCACCCAACATCGGTGCATCGCGTTCAATTAAAACCTTTGAAGGTTCTGATTTCGGTTGATCCTTGATTTCAACGGGCTGTAAACCGCCAATACCTCTCCCTTTCGGCACTAAAATAGTCGTTGGTGCCTCCATTTCTGGCTTTTTCGGCGTTAAATCAATAGTTACAGCAGTTGTAGGCAAGGTTGTACTCGAATTGGCAAGCGTATTCGCAACACCACCCGCCAAAGCCCAAGGCATGGTCAAACCAAGTGATTTGTTATTGGGAGACAACGATGCCCAAGCACCCCACAAAGCCGCTTCCGTCTGATAAACAGGCGTTCTACCAATTTCTTGTTTATTGCCATTTTGAAGCGACAAATAATGCGCGCCCGTCGGCAATTGTTTATGAACATATCTTTCTTTAATATCCCTATTTCGGATAACCGCTTCAATGTCATTTTCACGGGTTTCCAGATTCGGATAGCCTTCGCTGCGCAACAAAACTTTCCCCGTATTCATATCCAATACCGCAAAATAATACGATTTCGTTCTCGGATGTTGAAAAATAATAATACCACCATGTTTGGGATGAAAATCCGTTTGCGCTTCATACTCTTTGGTGGATAAATAATCATCATCATCGGCAGCATTTTTAGCATTGCCATTTGAATCAGAAACGACCTTTTGAGTTGCCAAAAAAGTTATTGGAGCAGGCACAGCCGCATTTGCGGTTAATTCTTGTGCTGCTTTCAGCCGATTGGTGCGTATTTTTTCATCAGAAGCCGCTTTTCGAGCCGAAGGATATAATGCTTTTGCCTCCGCTTCTGTCATTTTAGGTCCGCTACGAGCAATTTCTTGGCGATTCCCACCGCGCAATATCGTAAAATAACGATTCATCTTCTCCATCGTACTGAAACGGTCTTCGATATCTCGATTTTTATCGACCATAATCATATCGTTATCCCGCGCCGCCGCCGTTGGAAAACCTTCCGAACGCATCAATACATTCCCGTCATCATCGTACCAAACAAAATAATATTTGCCATTCGAGTGCTTAAACGGAACAAGTCCTTTATAACCCGATTTTCCTGTATGTCCAATATATTCTTTAATCCTTAAATAATCGTCATCATCATCGGGGTCACGCGGCATGGCTGCTGGCGCATCATCCGTAATCCCTGTACGCGGTGCATTTGCAAAAGAACGCACTTTTGTAGATACTTCCAATGCTTTTGCATCGGCGATTGATTTTAAACGAGCAACTTCTGCCGCCGCTTTTGCATCGGCTTCGGCTTTTAAACGCGCTGCTGCTGCATCCGCTTCCGCCTGCAAACGGGCTACTTCTGCTACTTTTGCATCCGCTTCCGCCTTCAAACGCGCAACTTCTGCTACTTTTGCATCCGCTTCCGCCTTCAAACGCGCTGCTTCGGCATCGGCTTCTCCTTTTAAACGGTTTGCCTCTGCTTCCGCTTTCAAACGCGTCGCTTCTGCTGCGGCATCCGATTCTGCCTTCAAACGCGCTGCTTTTGCCTCTGCCTCCGCTTTAATCCGTGCTACCTCAGCTTCCACTCGCGCTTTTGCATCTGCAAGTGCTTTCAAACGAGCCGCTTCGTCCGCTTCTGCCTTCAAACGAGCCGTTTCTGCTGCCGCTTTTGCATCCACTTCTGCTTGTAAACGCGCCACTTCCGCCGCTATTTTTGCATCCGCCTCTGCTTTCAAACGAGCCACTTCTGCCACTTCCGCCGCTATTTTTGCATCCGCCTCTGCTTTCAAACGAGCCACTTCTGCCGCTTCCGCCTTCAAACGAGCCGTTTCTGCTGCTGCTTTTGCATCCACTTCAGCTTGTAAACGAGCCGCTTCTGCTGCTATTTTTGCATCCGCCTCTGCTTTTAAACGAGTCATTTCTGCCGCTTCTGCGGCAAGTTTCGCATCTGCCTCCGCTTTCAAACGCGCCATTTCTGCTGCCACTTTTGCATCCGCTTCCGCTTTCAAACGCGCCGCTGCTGCATCCGCGTCCGATTTAGCTTGCGCCGCAAGCCGCACTGCATCCATTGCCGCTTTCGCCCTCATTTTGGATTCAGCCGCCGCTTTTCGTGCAGAAGGATAAAGGCTTTTTGCCGCCAATTCCGTCGGAAATGCACCACTTCGAGCAATTTCTTGATGATTGCCCGCCTTTAAAAACGTAAAATAACGATTTAATTTGGGTTCAACCCCGTAACGCTCCTCTAAATCCCGATTTTTGGCAACAGATACCATCCCATTATCCCGCGCCGCCGCCGTCGGATAACCTTCCGAACGCATCAAAACATTGCCCTCTTCATCATACCAAGCAAAATAATATTGACCATTCGCATGCCGAAAAGGCACCAAACCCGCAAATCCTTGTTGTCCAACATTCGGATGACCTGCGTATTCCTTCACAGACAAGTAATCGTCATCTTCCTTATTATTAGCCCGTGCTTTTTTATCCGTTTCTGGACTGTTGGGCATCCCCGCAGCAGCACGAATCATGGTGCGTACCTTTTCACCCGTTGTAAAAGGAATCAATAAAAAGGCTTCATTATCCGTCTCAAACGAAGCACTCCGAGCAATCTCTCGATGATTACCCGCCCGAAGACTCAAATAAAATTTGCCGTCTTCCAACCTTTTTATCGAATAAAAATCCTTATTGGCGCGGTTTTTAATCACCGATTGAATACCGTTTTCGCGAGACGTTATCTGAGGATAACCTTCGCTTTTTAACAATATTTTGCCGTCTGCATCGGTCAAGGCGAAAAAATACAACTGCGTTTTTTCATCTTGAAATGCCACGAACCCCTTTTCGGCATGTGCGGGTTTGCCCTCATAGGCTACACTTGGAAGATAATCTTCATGTTGCATAACTGCTCCCTTTGAATTATTTTGTTGGTAAAGAATTTGTTGACGCTATTGAAGTCCCAATTTACAAGACTATTGCGCAAACCTCCTAATTTTTCTACTATTATTTCGTTTTTTTTTCTAAAAAAAATGGCATTTAACAAATTTTTTTTTCAATACATTGTATATGGTTAGTTATCAATTATTTAAAAATTATAATTTATTTAACATTTCTTTTACATGAATGTAAAATATATTTATTTTATGTTCATTTTTTCAGTACGTAACAAAAAATACTTTTCATCACAGATTGAACAGATTAAACGAGATTTTCACAGATTTTTTTTAATTTTAATCATTAAAAATCAAAAAAAATCTGTGAAAATCTCGTTTAATCTGTTCAATCTGTGATGAAAAGTATTTTTGTCATGTACTGAGGTTCAATTTATTTTACCAAAGGCAATTCTACCATAAACGTCGCGCCTTCTCCCAGCGTACTTTCTACCCAAATCTTGCCTTTATGATGTTCTACAATGGTTTTTGTAATAAACAATCCCAATCCAGTGCCTTTGGGTTTGCCCATTTGCGGACTATCAATTTGTGTAAAACGGTCAAAGATAACGGCTTGTTTTTCAATGGGAATGCCAATCCCATTGTCTTTGATTTGAATCAAAACATGCGTTTTGGGATAGTTTGGCGCATAATCCATCTTCATTTTAATCAAACCGCCCTCTTTGGGACAAAATTTCATAGAATTGCCCAGCAAATTCACTAAAACTTGAGTCAAACGGTCATCATCGCCTTCTGCATTATATATTCCAGAACCGATGGTCAATTCATGTTTAAGCCCTAATTCGTCCCAAACTGGTACGTGCGTTCGGTAAACTTTTGCCATTAAATCATTTAAACAAATATGAATTTTTTTCCATTCATACACACCAGCTTGTATTTTTTCAATATCCAAAACTTGATTGACCAAACGTGTCAAACGGTCTGCTTCGTCCACAATAATCGTTAAAAACTCTTTGGTGCGCTTTTCGCCCAATTCATTTCCTTTTTTTAATAAACTTTTCGACAAGGAGCGAATAGAAGTCATAGGTGTTCGCAATTCGTGGGTTACGGTGCGAATAAAATCCGCTTTTAAACGGTCAAGCGTTTGCAAACGGTCATTTGCTTCGCGCAATTGTTGCAAAGCAATTTGTAATTCCTTATTTTTGAAAATGATGTCCGCAGTCTGGTCTAACAATGCCAATTTATCTTGACTAATCACATTTTCCAAAACCACCGCATTGATTAACATTCGGGCAGACGCAGCACCCACCGCGCCCGTTAACAACGTTTCTACATAGTTGACAAAAGGCGCATTCGCCTTTGTGCCTTTCAATATTTCCACTTTATTTTCAACATCATATTCATTCAAGACAATATCTGTTCGCTCATAACCCAAAAAACTATTCAACAAAAATACTAAATCTCCTACATCGGCTTCCCGACGTGAAATATCGGGTTCGATACTCATTTTCTCGTACTTATATATATTGACAAAATAATCGGCTTGCATGCGTTCATTCATATCACTATGCCGCGTATTCAGCGAAATAACGATAAATGCAAATATATTAAAGAATAAGCTCCAAATAGTTGCATGTGCAATTTCGCCATAACCTTCTAATCCAAAAAGCGCGTGTGGATTAAGCCAACTTTGTCCAAAATAGCCACTTAATATTGTTTTTGGAAAAAAATACCCCGCTTGTGCCAACGAAGGAATCATTAAAGTTAGCAACCATATAATAAAGCCCGACAATAAACCCGCAATTGCGCCCGATTTCGTCGCATTTTTCCAAAATAAACCAATAAAAATCGCAGGTGCAAATTGAGTCACTAACACAAAAGACATCAAACCGATGTTCACCAATGGAATATTGTTCACAATATAGACAAAATACCCGCCCGCTAATGCCAAAATAACCCCAATCGTACCCCTTCGGATAGATATAAAAAATTTACCTGCATTATCCAAATCCAATTCTTTTTTATGCGACCGAACATTTTTAAACAACGCGGGCAAAATAATATGATTCGACATCATCACGCTTAAAGAAGTGGTTTCCACCATCACCATACTCGTTGCCGCCGACAAACCACCCAAAAAAACCAGCAACGCTAAAAAACGTTGTCCATTCAATAGCGGCAGTCCCAAAACGTAATAATCGGGTTTCCAACCCGCAAGATTGGGTTCTAAAACACCTGCTATTGCAATCGGCAATACAAATATATTTATAATAAGCATGTATAATGGAAACATCCACAATGCTTTGGATACAAAATCTGGATCAGAATTTTCGACTACTGCAAGATGAAATTGGCGCGGCAGCAAGATAACAGCCGATAAAGACACCATTGATAGCCAAAACCATTCACTGGGTTGGGTTTTCGTGGTGAAAAATAACAAATCTTTTGTTTTGATATTTTGCGATGCTTTATAAAACAAATCCGTGAATCCATCATACAAATCATAAGTTACGAATAAACCAATGAGCAAAAAAGTAACAATTTTAATAATAGATTCAAACGCAATCACCGCCACAAGTCCTTCATGTCTTTCCGCAGGTTCGATGTAACGCGTCCCAAAAGTCATGGTAAAAACCCATAGTCCAACGCCCACAATCACCGTCGTTTTGCCTAACAAAACATAATCCGTTAAGGCAGTGGGTCCTTCCAACAACAAAATAAAACTTTCAGAAACGGCTTTAAGTTGGAGCGCGATATAAGGAATAATCCCAATAAAAGCCATAACGGTTACTAATAAACCGATATATGTATTTTTGCCATAACGAGAAGATATAAAATCCGCTATGGAAGTAATCCGTTGTCTTTTACTGATAATAATCATTTTCCGCAACACCATCAGCCAAAGCGGTGCAAAAATGCAAGGACCTAAATAAAT
>JBDKKX010000017.1:0-22873 GCA_039795795.1 Bacteroidota bacterium
GATTTTTTGTGCCGCGACATTTAATCCACTATGTTGAGTGGTCAAATCTTGATGCGCTTTTTCCAAATCCGCGAAAAGCAATTTTCGATTTTGATGTCTGGTATCCAAATCGTGGAAATTCGCTTTCAACGTATTATGTTGCGCCGCCAAATCTTGATATTGCCCTCCAATTTGTTGATAATCATCCTTTAACGCATTATGTTCCACCGTCAAATATTCATGCAATCGATCCAAATCGTGGAAAGCCGTCGTTCGTTGTTGATGATCTGCTTCCAAATCGTGGAACTGACGAGTCAACGCATCGTGTTGATGTGCCAAATCCTGATGTGCTTTTTCCCAATCTGCATTTTTCCATTTCAAAATGTCACTTTCTTTCGCTAACAATTGATAATCCTCTTCTAACGAATTATGAATAATCGTCAAATCATTATAATCGTTTGTCAAATTTTTATATTCTCCGACCAAACGATTCCAATTTTCATTCAAACCCTTATAATTTTGGGTTAAAGTTGCCTTTTCTTTTTCCAACTCAACCTTTTTCGCTTCCAAATCAGTCAATTGTCCATTCAAATCCGCATTTGCTTTTTGGGCATCGGCAAATTCATGTTTCAAACCATCCAAACTAATTTCCAATGTATGCCGTTTCTTTTTGGAATCTTCCAAATCGGCTTGCGACACATCATATTGATTTTGCAATTCTAATTCTTTGTTTTTCAAGAAATTAGATTCTTTTTGCAAATCTTCATAATTGGTTTTCAAACCATCAAATGCAGCACTCAATGAATCTCTTTCTTTTTCGACATCATTAAAATGATTGGTCAAATTCAAATGATAGCCTTTCAGATTCGTATATTCATCAAACAAACTATGATATTTCGCATCCCAAGCCCCATGATTATTCTGCGCATCCCGTTCAAGGGTTTGGAAATGAACCACATACTCATTATGTTTCTTTTCCAAGTCTTCATAGCGTTGTTTCCAATCCGTCAAATCTGTTTCAATCTGCTGCGCCGCGACGTTCAACACACCATGTTGTGTCGTCAAATCTTGATGTGCTTTTTCCAAATCCACAAAAAGCAATTTTCGATTTTGGTGCCGCGCATCCAAATCTTTAAAATTAGCTTTTAATGCATTATGTTGAGCTGCCAAATCTTCCTGTTGTGCATCAAGTTGTTGATAATCATCTTTTAACGCATTATGTTCTACTGTCAAATATTCATGCAATCGATCCAAATCATGGAAAGCAGTGGTTTGTCGTTGATGCTCGGCTTCCAACTCATGCAGTTGCTGCGTCACCGCTTGGTAATGACTGGTCAACTCTTGATGTGCTTTTTCCCAATCTGCATTTTTCCACTTTAAGATGTCGCTATCTTTCTCTAATTGTTGATAATCATCTTCTAACGCATTGTGATTTAATTTCAAATCATTGTGTTGACCCACTAAAACCTGATGTTCACCCGACAACCGATTCAATTGCGCTTTCAAACCATCATTTGTTGTATGCAATCCATCTCGTTCTTTTTCCAACTCATTAAAATTATTGGTCAAGTTCAAATGATATGTTTTCAAATTCGTAAGTTCATCAAACAAGTTGTGATATTTGGCATCCCAAGTCCCATGATTTTCTTGCGCATTGCGTTCAAGTTCTTGGAAATGAATAATATACTCATTATGTTTATTTTCCAACTCTTGATAGCGTTGTTTCCAATCGGTCAAATCCGCACCTGTATTTTGCGCAATTGCCAAAAGGTCAGTATGTTGTGCCGTCAAATCTTGATGCGCTTGTTCCAAGTCTGCGAAACGCAATTTTCGATTTACATGCCGCGTATCCAAATCTTGGAAATTATCTTTCAACGCAACATGTTGTCCCGTCAAATCTTGATGATTTGCATCAAGTTGTTGATAATCAGCCTTTAACGTATTATGTTCAGCCATCAAAGCATCATGCGCTTTTTGCAAATCTGCTTGTGCTACTTTTCTAAGTTCGGCATGTTTTTCCAAATCTTGTGCATGATTTTGCAAATCGCTGTGTTGATTCGCCAAATCTTGATGCGCTTTTTGCCAATCTGCATTTTTCCACTTGAGGGAGTCACTATCTTTTTCTAACTGTTGATAATCAATCTCTAACGAATCATGAATTTTATACAAGTCTCCATATTGCCCTTCCAACGCTTGGTATTCACGCTGTAAATTTTTGAAATTCTGACTCAAATGTTCATAATCTCGCGTGGTCGTGGTCAACTGCGCTTTCAAATCATTAGCCGTGTGGTCAGACTCTTGGAATCTGTCCGCTAATTGTCCTTGCTGCACCATTAACTCCCGATGCGCTTTTTCCAAACCGCCCAATTCGCCCGCCAATTCAAAATGCGTTGCACTCAAATCATTATATTGTCCCGTCAAAATATCCAAATCCCGCGTCATTATCTTGTTAGCATCTTGCGAAACCTCCAATTCATGTTCAAGTTCGCGTTGTTTTGCGGTCAACACTGCAATTGCGTCATTCAAAGCCACTTTTTCATCGCGTAACGTTTCGACATCATGGATTAAATTGCGTTGTTTCGCGGTCAATTCCACAATTGCCTCGTTCAATCCTGCTTTATCGCCCGTCAAATTGTCGCATTCTACGACCAAAAGACGTTGTCTTGCAGTCAAATCAGCTATCGCCTCGTGTAATGTTTTCTCTGTATCTTCCAAACCTAATACCTGTGTTGCCAAATCTAAATTTGCTTTTTGCAACGCTGCATATTGATTTTTCAACTGCGTATTCGCTTCATTTTCAATTTTTTGCGCTTCATCCAAACGAATGATTTCGCTCGACATATCTAAATTAGCCTGTTGCAAACCATCATATTGTTTTTGCAATTGTTCATGCAACGCCGTCAAATCTCGATGTTGTGCAAATAAATTACCATGATAAATTTTCAAACTATTCGTTTCATCGAACAAATCATGATATTTTGCATCCCAAGTATTATGATTATCGTGTGCCGCTTTTTCCAATTGTTGGAATTTATCAACAAATTCTTGATGTTTC
This sequence comes from Bacteroidota bacterium, assembly GCA_039795795.1. Lineage (GTDB taxonomy): Bacteria > Bacteroidota > Bacteroidia > Chitinophagales > Saprospiraceae > JAAFJT01. The sequence continues at coordinate 3,035 of JBDKKX010000017.1, forward strand.
GCCAATAAATCCGCGTATTGCTTCCGCAAATCTTCCAAATCCGTGCTAATAAAATGAGTTGCCCGCAATTGTTCTTCATGCACATTGTCCAAATCGTAATGTTGACCGCGCAAATTTTGGTACGCTTTATCCAAATCTGCGTGTCTATCCAACAACAATTGATGTTCTTTTTCCAAATCTGCCAACTGCGTCGTATTATCCGAATGTGCATTTCCTAAATCGGTATGCAATGTTTTCAACTGCCCATGTTCTGCCTCAAGGTTTTGCAAATTGCCTGTCAACTGTGCATGCAACGTCGTCAAAGTACCATGATTGCCTTGCAAATTCGAGTGATTCTGTTCTAAATCAATGAGTTGTGCAGCCATCGTCAAGTTCGACTGTTGCAAATGCTCATATTGATTTTTCAACTGATTCCACTCATTATCCAATTTTTTGAAATCATTTTCCAACAATTCGCGTTGCCGTTTCAACTCTGTGTAACGACCATTCAATGTCGCATTATCTTTCGAGAAATCCAATACTTCTTCGCGCAACAATTCATTATCTTTCTTCAAACCATCCACATTTGACATTAAATCCACATGTATCGCATCCAAATTGCTAAATCTTTGGCGAATTTGGTCATTTTCCTCATCCAAATCATTCAAATTAGAAATCAAATCGGCATTTGTCGCTTCCAAATCATCGAATTTCCATTGTAATTGGTCATGCGCTTTTTGCAAACTTCGATAATCGTTCGTCAAATGTAAATTCAAATCTTCCAATTCGGTGTGTTGTTTTTTCAGAACATCTTGCGCTTCGCTCAAATGATAATATTCTTTATCTAAAGCCGCAAAATTATTTTTCAAACCTTTATGTTCCGCCTCTAAATGATGGAAATTTTCGGTCAATTCGTAATTATTCTTCTGTAAATCGTCGTAACGATGTTGCAAACTATCCGTATGTTCGGTCAAAGTGCGGAAATCGCTCATCAAAGCGATATGCGCCTGTTCTTTTTCCTTGTACATATCGCGCAAATCGTTCCAATCATTTTCCAACGTTTCATACTGCGTCGCTAACGCAACACGTTCCTGATGTGTATCCGTAAATTGCAATTTCAATGCACCAGAATCATTATGAAGTGTTTGATAATCAACCTTTAACAAATCATAATTTTTTAACAAATCATTTCTATCCGTCGCCAAAGCATCGAACTGACCTTGTAAAGCAGTTCGTTCATTTTGCGTATCCAACAATTGATTCCGCAAACTGCCAAAATCGCCTTGAAGCGATTGAAAATCAGCTTTTAACGCATCATAATGTTTCATCAAATCATTTCTATCCGCCGACAATGTGTCAAACTGACCGTGTAAAATGGTTCGTTCGTTTTGACTATCCGCCAAATGCGTCCGCAAAGCCGTCGCATCGTCGTAAAGCGTGCGATAATCCACTTTTAACGCATCATGATTTTTCAACAAATCATTTCTATCCGCCGCCAATGCGTCAAACTGACCGTGTAAAATGGTTCGTTCATTTTGACTATCCGCCAAATGCGTCCGCAAAGCCGCCGCATCGTCATAAAGCGTGCGATAATCAACCTTTAACGCATCATGATTTTGCATCAAATCATTTCTATCCTTCGTCAAGCCTTCAAACTGACCTTTCAACCAAGCGCGTTCATTTTGCGTATCCAACAATTGATTCCGCAAATTCCCTGTTTCGGTTTGAAGTGTTTGATAATCAATTTTTAACGTATCATAAATTTTCAACAAATCATTTCTATCTTTCAACAAAACATCAAATTGACCTTTCAAATGTTCGCGTTCGGTCTGCGACGTAGTGAATTGTTGCATCAAATCATTTCTATCCTGCAACAATCCATCAAATTGACTTTTCAACCGTTCGCGTTCATTTTGGGTATCCAACAATTGATTCCGCAAACCGCCAAAATCACTTTGAAGTGATTGAAAATCAGTTTTTAACGCATCATAATGTTTAATCAAATCATTTCTATCATTTGCCAATGTGTCAAACTGACCGTGTAAAATGGTTCGTTCCTTTTGACTATCCGCCAAATGCGTCCGCAAAGCCGCCGCATCGTCGTAAAGCGTATGATAATCAATCTTTAACGCATCATGATTTTGCATCAAATCATTTCTATCCTGCAACAATCCATCGAATTGACTTTTCAACCGTTCGCGTTCATTTTGCGTATCCAACAATTGATTCCGCAAACTCCCAGCTTCGGTCTGAATCGTTTGATAATCAACTTTTAACACATTATAAGTTTTCAGTAAATCATCTCTATCATTCAATAATCCGTCAAATTGACCTTTCAAATGTTCGCGTTCGGTCTGCGTCGAAGTAAATTGATGTAACAAATCATTTCTATCATGCGACAATCCATCAAACTGACCTCTCAAGCGTTCGCGTTCGTTGTGGGTATCCAACAATTGATTCCGCAAATCGCCTGCTTCTGTTTGAACATCTTGATAATCAACTTTTAACGCATCAAAATTTTTAATCAAATCATTTCTATCCGCCACCAAAGCATCGTACAAACCTTTCAATCGTTCGCGTTCTGCTTGGTTCAGCAAGAATTGCGTATTTAAATCATTTCTATCTTTCAACAACGCTTCAAACTGAGTTTTCAACCGTTCGCGTTCATTCTGCATGTCCAACAATTGATTGCGAACCGTACCAAATTCACTCTGAACATTTTGATAATCATTATTTAACGCATTGTATTTTTTAATAACATTATTTCTATCCGCATCCAAAACCACATACTGTCCTTGCAACAATTCGCGTTCTTTTTGCAAATCCGCTTGTGCTTTTTGCAACAACAAATATTGATTGCGCAAGACCTCATTTGCCGATTCAGCATCTTTGAAATTAGAAGCCAGATTCGTATGATAACTTTTTAATTGCTCATTCGCATCAAACAAATCTTTATATTTCGTATCCCAAGCGGCATGATTATCGTGTGCAGCGTGTTCAAGGTTTTGGAAATCAGTAACAAACACATGATGTCTTTCATCCAAGTCATTATAACGGGTTTTCCAATTTGCAACATCTGCCGACAACGCTGCATTGAGATTGCGCAAAGCATCTCGTTCGCTCACAATGTCGCCATACGCCAATTGGATTTGATTATAATTGTCTGTCAAATCGGAATACGCGCCTTGTAACGAATCATGTTGTTGATTTACAACCTTATACGAATTATTTAAATCATCATGTGCTGTATTCAGCATTACCAAATTTTGCGCCGCGCCTGTATATGCTTGTTGCGCATCTGCATGCGAAAGTTTCAAAATCGTATGCACTTCTTGCAAATTCCCCAATTCCGTCACCAACAAATTCCGATGATTATCCACTTCGTGGTGTTGCAAGCGATGATTTTGATACTCATCTTGTAAACTGCGATACGCATTCAAAGTCGTTTCATATTGATGATTCAACTCATTAAAGCGCATTTCCCAACCTGCCAATTCATTGCTCGAATGATGTTTAAGCGATTCAAAATCAGTCACAAACGCATGATATTCATCCTGTACATGACGATATTTGTGATCCATTTCATCAAACTCCCTTTGCCACATCGCCATTTTCTCCTCCCAATCCCGATGATTGTCTAAGGCAGCTTTGCGTGTCGCTTCCAATTCCTGTGCGAGATGTTCTTTTTCAGTAGCGGTTTGATTCAATTGTTGGGTCAAATCCTTGTAATGCGTTTCCCATTCTTTTTGTAACTCATTGAAATGCAATGCCATTTGAGCTTTTTCAGCTTCCAACTTAACATTTTTATCCGTCGCAACTTCCGTCAATTTAGATTGAACGGCAAAATCTTGCTCATATTCCGATTTTAACGCATCTAACTCCGCTTGTAATTCTGTATAATCGCCTTGAACTGCTTTCAAATGAGCTTGTAAATTTTCTGCATTTGTTTCAAGCGCGTCGTGTTTCGCGTAAGCATCATCTAAGATTGATTCTAAATCTAATACCTTTTTGTTAAGAGCCTTTAAATTTTTCTCTGCGGCAGCCGCTTTTGTTTTCGCCTCCGCTTGTAAATTAGTATGTTTCGTAACCAAATCGTTATAACGGGATTCCCATGCTGCGTTCGTATCATCAAACTGTTTTTTAGTTTTCTCAAAGGTTACTAAATGCGTCCGATGTGTTTCATCTAAGGCTAAATGATTATCCGTCAATAAGTTATACTTCGTATTTAAATCATGGTGTTGTGCATTGTGTTCTGCCCAAAGTTTTTCATTCGCAATTTTATTCTTTTGGAAATCAAAAAGCAATTTTTTATTTTCCTCTTGCAATAAATCATATTCTTCTTTTAACAAATCACGCTCGCCACTCAACGCGGTAAAACGAGTTGTCCAATCTGCCTCTTTTGCAGTTGCCGCGTCCTGCGCTTTTTGGAAATGGAGTATATATATATGGTGTGTTTTTTCGAGACCGTCGTGTGCATTTTGCAAATTCAAATAATCCGTTTTCAACACGCCATAATCCGTATTCAAAGCATTCCATTTCAACGTCCAAGCCGTATTCGCATCTGCATTTTTCGTATTCAATTTTTCCAACGCGATTGCATTGTCTTTACCCGCTTTCTGCAACGCCAAAGTCAAATCAGCGCGCTCCCCTTCCAAACTCTTAATTTGCGTTTGTGCCGCCGTGTACCAATTATAAGTTTCTTTAAACTGTTGATTCAAACCTTTCAATTGTTTTTCGAGCGTATCACGCATCTCAACCGATTGATTTTCAGCAACTTGCAATTCATATTGTGTATCCGAAAGGGCTTGAATTGCCTCATTCAACCGTTGTTGCAAATTGGTATGCTCCTCTTGCAACGAACTGTGTATTTCACGCAAAGCACCTTCTGTTTCTTGCGCATTTTTGACATGCGTATCATGCGACAGTTGCAAACTTTTTACCTGTGCTTGCGCTGTCGAATGATCATCTAACAAATTATTATAACGTGTATTCCAATCATTATGAAGGATTTCTCTATCATTTTTCAACGATTCAAAATCACTGCGCAACATGGCTTTCCGCGTTTTCAACCCTTCCAATTGATGCAGCTGCTCGTTAAAATCCCGTTTCAAATTGCCCAATTCCATTTCCCGTTTTGCCAACTGCGTATGTAAATCATTCGTTTCGTTCGCATGTTTGGTCAAATCATTTTGCAACGCATTGATTTTCGCATCTCGTCCCGCCAATGTATTTTTCAAATCGGTCAATTGCGCATCTCTGCTTGCGACAAGTGTTTGGAAATCAGACAATTGCGCATCGCGTCCCATCAAATTCTTTTTCAATTCCGTCAATTGTGCATCTCGTTCTATCAAGTTTTGGTTCAAAATACCCAATTGTCTTTCATAATCGCTCAACTGTTTTTGCAAATCTTTCGCGGCGGCATCACCTTTCGCACCCGCCATCAACGCCTGTTTCAAACGCGCTTCGCGGTCTGCCAACTGCACATACACCCCATCCAAAGTCGCCCTATCCAGCTGAATCATCGATTCAAGTGCCTCAATTTTAGCATCGCGTTCCGTCAAATCGGATAAAAGATGTTTCAATTGCGCCTCATTGAGCGTCAACTTCGTTTCCAAACCATTCAAATGCGCTTCTAATTCCGTAATTTCCTTGCGAAACGCCTGATCCGACTTGCGATTTTGGAAGGTCAAACCTTTATTTTCCGTCGAAAGTGCTTTAATCGTATCTTGCGATTCATCATATTGACCTTGTAAAGTATTGAATTTCAACGTCCAATGCGTCGTCAAATCATTTTTCTCTGTTGCCCAAACATTTTTTTCCGCCTCATGCGCCGACCTTGCGTTCATCAAATGCAGGTTCAAACCTTTAATATCTGCCTTATGATTCGCCTTACTCCGCGCCACATTTTCCCGTTCTGTCGTCAAAAGTCCATTCAATTCGTCCAAATGTTTCTCCAAAGTTGCTTTACCCGAATCCACCTGCCCGACAAAAGTATTATATTTGGTTGACCAATTTTGCTGTGTGGACGCATGTGTAGCCTTTTCCGCCGCCAACGCATCGCTTATTGCCTTATATTTAATTTCCCAATCTTGTGTACTTTTCGCTTTTTCCGTTGCAAACTGCGTATTCAACGTTTTGAATCGGGCATCCCAATCCGTATTTGCCTTCGCAAAATTCGATTTCGTTTGCTCCAATTCCCCATTCAACGCCTTATATTTCATCTCCCAATCGCCGCGAGTCTTAACATGAGCCGCCTTTTCCGCATCGAACTGCCCTGTCAACGCCTTAAATTTGCCATCCCAATCTCGATTTGTCTTCGCATGCGCCAATTTTTCAGCATCCAATTCCCCCGTTATAGTCTTGTATTGCATTTCCCAATTCGTCCGCGTTTTCGCATGAGCCGCTTTTTCCGCTTCAAACTGTCCCGTCAAACTATTAAATCGCATCTCCCAAGTAGCAACATTTTTAGTATGATTGTTTTTTTCCTGCGTCCACTTAGAAGTCAACGATTCGACTTGATTCCCCAAACGCTTCTGTGTATCTGCATGAGCCAATTTTTCGGTTTCATGCTCATTCGTCAAATCTTTAAACTGCGTATTCCATTGATTATAAGTGTTTTCGTGCGCTGCCTGCTCATCCGCAAACTGTTTTTCAGCCTTCGTTTTCGCGACCACCAACAACTTATATTGCTTATCCGCCGCCGCCGCTTGTTGCGTAGCATCGGTTTTATGCACATTAAACGCCGTTTCAATCGTTTTTTTCTCGTCCGTCAATTTAGCGACTTGGATTGTAAACGATTTGTTTTGAATCGCCACACTATCATAATCCGATTTCAACGAACCATAATCTTTCTGTGCTTTCGCCAAATCCGTTTCCAACACCTTCACCCGACCCTGCGCAGCCTGATGCGCCGAAGTCATTTGCTCATACCGCGCCGTAATTTCCTTTAATTGACGCTCCAAATCACTTACTTTTTGCGCCGATTTGGTTTTAAAACCCTCAAAATCCGTGGACAACCCCGATTTAGCGATGTCCAAACGGCGATAACTATCACTCATTTGATGATACTTACCTTCCCAATCCTTTTGCGCATTTTCCGCGACGAGATAATCGCCCTTCAACGAGCGATAACGCAACGCATGTTGTTCGTGCGTCGAGCGCAACTCCGCATAATTGTGATCTTTTTCGTCAATCACACCCAGTAATTGCGCCAGCCGAGTTCGTTTCAGCCAGTGCCAGCCGATGAGACCGCCGAGCAATGCCGAGCCGAGACCCGTCAAAAACGGCAGCAGTGAACATAATCCACTCATAGTCAATGATTTATTGTTGGTTATTGAATTGAAATTTCAACACGACGGTTTTTCATCCGCCCATTCTCATCCTCATTCGGCGCAATCGGTTTTTCCTGACCGAACCCTGTTGTTGAAATTTGTCTGAGGTCGAAACCACTTTTCCCCAATTGTTTTTGCACAAAATCTGCCCTTCCTTTACTCAATAATTTGTTTTTTTCTGCCGTACCGCGATTGTCTGTATGCCCAGAAACCATCAATTTCGTCTCTGGTTTTCGCTCCACATAGTATTGAATATCCGCAAAATCCTTCCGTTGCTGGTCTGAAATCTGCAAAACATCCTTACCCGTCTCAAAATGAAGCACCATCGGCGCAACTTTGATGCGTTTTTCAATCGACATCAAGCGCGCATCTGCCTCTGGTTTTTTAGTCTCAAACGTTGAAAACGAATACGTTGCGCCCCCAACGACTTGATTATTCGCCAACGACAAATCAGGCTGCATATAAGCATCCGTCATAATTTGAGTTGCGGGCACGCCCAAAGTCGTGAAAAGCGTTTTCACATTATTCGCACGACCCAACCCAAGATTCTCATAAACACTAGTATTTGTCTCAGAAGCGGCATAAACGCCCGTAATTTTCATCGCCCTTGTCGGGTTCGCCTTCAAATAATCGGCAGTTTGCTGAAAAACCGAATTTAATTTGGCAGACAAAGGTTGTTTGTACTCATAGCCGTTTTTTGCAAACAAAAGATTGTCGTTAAAACCAACATTCAGTTTGCTACCGTCGGCAATCAAAATGCTCGAAGCTGCCGCCACAGGAGTTGCCAAAGCCGCAGACGCACCCGTTGTCGTCGCAGCCGCAGCAGCCAATGTACCGCAGCCACAACTGCGCATTTGAAGGTAGCGGCTGAAGCCTAACCAGCCTGCAAGACCGAGAAGGAGCCAAATTATTGGATTTTTCATAATACGCCTGTTTTAGTTAGACTGTAAATTAAACGTTCTTTCCCACGAACACATTTTGCTGCAAATATATACACTTTGAAGGCATAAGTAGTTCACCCCCAAAAACATATTTTTTATACCGATAATTGGTTTTAATAATATTTAATTGGGATATTTAATCCCGATTACAAATATTTTTTGTCTAAAAGTTAGTTTCTTTACCAGAAATATGGAGGGTTTAAAAGAGTTGACCTGTCACATTTTTATCAATATTATTTTGATTCAACGTCAATTATAACTTACAAGCAACCTGTATATGTTTCAAAAGTCCTTCAAGGAACGGATTTTGAAATAAAACATACAAGATTCCGATAAATTCATTTTAATAAAATATTATTTTAAAAAATGTTAAAAAATTAAAATAAAAAACCAAAATTGGAATCATTTTTGCTTTGCAGTCTATGTGAAGTTATTTTGCGTTTAAATACATAGACCATTCGTTGTATTTAAAGTTTGCTTTGTCAAAAAAAGAATTTATCTTTGTGGTCATCAAATGCAAAAGAATATGTCGAATGTTGTCAATTATCGCGTCTGCGATGAAATTATAAATTTCATTGTCTCATTCCCGCCGTTAGAACAAATTGCGGCGTTTCAACCTTCTGCGGAGGCTTGCCAAAGGTTAGCCGAATTGTTGTATAAAAAACAATCCGATACTTTAAGTCTCGTTGAAAAGCAGGAGTTAGAACAATTTCTTTTTATTGAACACCTTATGCGCATGGCTAAAGTGCGAGCAAAACTTCCACAAGAATTGGATCAAGCAGAACGGAAAAATTGGCAATTGTTAAGCAAAAAATCGCTTAACAATGCTTTTTCAGCCGATGAACCCGATTATTCCCTCAACAACTTTATTTAAACACTATCTTACTCAGTAAATTTTTTGTTTTTTTTCGCGCAAAGGAACTTTTTTTCAATTTTTAGTGTTTTAATCGTTGGGCGAAAACTTTTTTTCGCAAATCAATTATTTGTGTTGGTTTTTCACGGAAAGGTCATTACCTTCACCCGTTTATTTGTAATTGACTCTATCTGAGAAACCGTTATCGTTTTAAAAATGAAAAAAAAACAAAAAGGAGAAAAATTAAAAACTTCTGTGCAAGACCTTCAACAACTTGTTTTGAAATATCACAATGAGCATCCTGAAAGGAAGTTTACAGCACGACAACTTATCCGCAATTTGCAACTCGGCAATAATAAAGATTCGGTCAATTATGCGATTGAACAATTGATTATCAAGCAGTTATTGCCTGCTGATTATGACCCAATGTTGGTTCGGGCTGAAAAAAAATTGGAACGCGCTGAAAATAAAAAGGCGATTCTTGAAGCGGGCGGCGGCAAAAAACAGCAGCCAAATCCGAATGCGAAACCCAATCCCAATCAGAATCCAAATGCAAAACAGCATCAAAACACGAAGCCGCAACAAAATCTTAATCCGAACCAAAAAGATAAGCCAAAATGGGAAGATAAACCTAAAAACCGTGATAAACAACGCAGTACGTATGAAGGTATTGTAGATATGACGAGGAGTGGGGCGGCTTATGTGAAGTGTCCGGGGTTGAAAACGGATATTTACATTTCGCAAAATCGGATGAATGGTGCTTTTCATGGGGACAAAGTGGCAGTGAATGGCATCGGTGACCCAAATCGGGGACAGCGTGTGGAGGGTGAAATTACGAAAGTTTTGGAACGTTCTACGGAACATTTTGTGGGCAGGGTGTATCAACAGGGGCGTTATCGGGTGGTTTTGCCCGACCGCGAAGGCATGCCTGCTATCTATTTGAGCCAAGACCCAGCAGCGCAAATTTTGAATCAAGAGGCGCAAACAGGGGAAAAAGTGGTGGTGAAAATCATTCATTGGCAGAGCCCGCGTCGTGAATTTCCAGAAGGAGTGCTGACGGCAATTTTGGGCAAACCGGGTAGTAACGATATGGAAATGAAGTCAATACTCATTAATAATGGTTTTAATATTGAATTTCCAGAGGACGTTTTGAAGGAGGCAAAAGCGATTGATACGACGATTACGGCTGCCGAAATTGCAAAACGACGGGATATGCGCGGGGTGCCGACTTTGACGATTGACCCGTCGGATGCCAAAGATTTTGATGATGCGTTGAGCATTCAGCAACTCGAAAATAAGGATTGGGAAGTGGGCGTTCACATTGCGGATGTGACGCATTACCTTTTGCCCGATACGGCTTTGGACAAGGAGGCGTATTGGCGCAGCACGTCGGTCTATTTGGTGGACAGGTGTTGTCCGATGTTGCCCGAAAATCTGAGTAATGGGGTTTGTTCGTTGCGTCCGAATGAGGACAAATTAACTTTTTCTGCGGTATTTACGTTTGATGAGAGCTTCAAACTCAAAAAAGAATGGTTTGGCAAAACGGTGACGCATTCTAATCGTCGGTTTTCGTATGAGGAGGCGCAAGAAGTCTTGGAAACGGGCGAAGGCGATATGAAAAACGAACTAAATGTTTTAAATCAGATTGCACTGAAATTGCGCAAAGCGCGGTTCCGCAAAGGGGCGATTAATTTTGAAACGGAAGAAGTGCGGTTTAAATTGGATGAAAAAGGCGTTCCGTTGGAAGTTTATATTAAAGAAAGAAAGGATTCCAATATGTTGATTGAGGATTTTATGTTGTTGGCGAATAAGGAAGTGGCAACGTATATTTCTAAAAAAGAAGCCATTGAAATTCCGTTTGTTTATCGGATACATGACACGCCTGACCCATCAAAACTTGCTGATTTTGCGGCTTTTGCGAGAGAATTAGGTATTAACTTAATTTTAGATACGCCTAAAAATATTGCGAAATCTTTGAATGATTTGATGAAGCAGTCGGAGAAAAATGATGCATTAAAATTGTTAACGCCTTTGGCAATTCGTTGTATGGCGAAGGCGGAATATAGTACGAATAATATTGGACATTACGGTTTGGCGTTTGAGAAATATGGACATTTTACGTCTCCGATTCGGCGATATTCGGATGTGTTGGCGCACCGAATTTTGGCGGATAACTTGGATAAGAAAAAAACAATTCGTGTCAATAAAGAATTGTTGGAAGCGCGTTGCAATCGAATTTCCAAGCAGGAACGAAAAGCTGCCGAAGCCGAACGCGAAAGTGTGAAGTATAAACAGGTCGAATTTATTAAAAATCATGTAGGCGAAGTGTTTGATGGCATCATTTCGGGCATGATGGATAGGGGGATTTTCATCGAATTGAAAGGGTTGAAATGCGAAGGTATGGTGCCTTTTAATGAAATGGTGGAACCTTTTCAAGTGGAACCGTCTCGGTTGAAGGCGAAAGGGATGCTTTCAGGAACAATTTTGCGTCCGGGCGATGCGGTTCGGGTACGTGTTTTGCGCGCCGATTTGGATAAAAGGCAGATTGAATTGCAATGGGTGCCGATGGAAAAAGCGGTTGCGCCCGCGCCCAAACCGAAAACGCCGCGTAAACCACGAACACCAAAACAGCCTTCCGAAACCACAGACGCGCCTGTTGTAAAACGGACTCGAAAAGTGAAACCGAAAGAATAGGACAAAAATACTTTTCGGCACAGATTGAACAGATTAAACGAGATTTTACAGATTTTTTGATTTTCAGTATTTAAAATCAAAAAATCTGTAAAATCTCGTTTAATCTGTTCAATCTGTGCCGAAAAAATCTGTTAAATCCGTACTTCCATCGTATCGTAAGGTAATTACAAATGAGTAGAAATCGTCAAATGATTTGACCCGCCCGCCAAATGAAAATTCCCATGTCCATAATCTAACCGAAAACGATTGATTTTCAATCCAACCCCAAAGCTAAATCCACCATAACTCAATAAATTCGGCACGACCAATTCTACCCGTCGTTGAGGATTATAACCAAATCTTAATCTAAAGTTTTCACTTTTGCCCATCAATAATTCTGCATTAAAAATAAGATGGCGAAAAAAATTATCCGTATTTTTAACGAAAGCATTCGTTCCCACATTCGCTTCCCCTAATAAATTCGTTTCTGTCGTTGCAATCGTCTCGTAACGCAAATTCCAATGTTGCAAATCGTGCGCAATGATGGAAAATCGAAATGGCGCACGAGACAATTTTTTAGAGATACCAATTTGAATATCAAGCGGTAATGGATTTTTAATATCGTTATAAGAAGTCAATTGCGCACCCAAATTGCGCGCAACCAACGTAACTGCAAAACGATTGGGTTCATCACAATACGCCGCCGCTAAATCCGTCGCCAAACCCGTCGATTGATAGGTTTCCAATTGCGAACGAATATATTTTACATTCATACCAATCGAAAAACGCTCATTGATTTGGTGTCCCGCGCCAATATTAAAAGCAGTTTCGACTGCCGAAAAAGATTCCGTAAGATTTCCGAAAGGGTCTGTGCCTTGCATTTGTCCATAATTGGCGTATTGAACTCCACCCAAAAACGTCGTTTTCCACTTGGAAACGTGCCAAACGGCTCCCGCAAACCCATTTTGAACCCCGCCAAATAAAAATTCATGGCTAAAACTGATATTTCGGTGCATGCTATCGTTCAACATCGACGGATTTCGGAAACCCAAAGCGGGGTCATTATCCCGTACCGCAATGACTTCGCCGCCCAGCCCAGTCACCCGCGCTGAAACCGAATGTTTCAAAAATGGAAAAGCAACTTGTCCACCAATTTGCGCTGTTGCGGTGAAGCAGCAACAACAAAGGATAATGGATAAATGGGAAGGTGTCAACATTTTGTTTTGGATTTTAATGGGCAGGATTGGGCAAAGCAGTCCGCCTTGCCCTGCGTATTATATTATACCATAATGGCATTTGTTTTCAAAAAATGTTCTAAATGACGGTTGAATAAGATAGGATGTTCCATCATCGGCGCGTGACCACACTTATCCAACCAAATCAATTGAGAATTTTCAATCAATTCATGAAACTTTTCGCCCACAAACGGCGGTGTAACGATGTCATTTTTACCCCAAATCAACAAAGTGGGTGCTTTGAGTTGGTGCAATTTATCCGACAAATTGTGTCGAATCGCGGATTTAGACGTTGCCACAATCCGAATTGCCTTAGAACGGTCATTCACCGTCGAGAAAATATCATCAATCAATGCTTTATCCGCTACTTCAGGGTCAAAAAACGTTTCGCGGGCTTTGTTTGCGATGTAATCGTAATCGCCCCGACGTGGAAAAGTATTGCCCATCGCGCTCTCAAACAAACCAGAACTCCCCGTCAAAATCACGGATTGTACGCGTTGCGGACACGCCAGCGTGTATAACAAGGCAATATGTCCGCCCAGTGAATTACCCAACAAATGTATTTTATTATAATCTTTAAACTCCACGAAATCAACCACATAATCTACAAATCCTTGAATAGAAACGTTGTAAATGGGCAATTCGTAAATCGGCAACATTGGCACAACGACGTTATGCGTTTTGGAAAAATGGTTAATGACGGCGGTGAAATTGCTCAACGCACCCATTAAACCGTGCAATAATACCAACGTTTCTGGATGATGCGAACCAGTTTCGATGTATTTAAATTTTCCCTCTTCTTTAAGCGTGTAATTCATTGACATAAATTTCTTTGGAGCAAAGGTATAAAATTTTTAAAATTTTTTTACAACCTGTGAAAAAAAATTAGTGAATATTCGCTCTAATTAAGGGTAACTTGCTGTTTAAATTTCAATTAGTTTTGTAAAATTGCATTCATTTTTAATGCAATTTGTGATTTTCAATGAAAAAAATTCTAATTTTAATCTTTTTGTGTTTCCATATTGGCTCCGTCAAGGCGCAATCGCCTGACCCAAGTTGGCAAATTGATGCTAAAAATATTGACCCGAACCATTATTTTGGGGTAACAGTTGCCAATGGGATGATTGGAATCGTCTCGTCACCCAATCCGTTGCAAGTCAAAGAGGTGGTTTTGAACGGCGCGTTCGACACTTATGGGCGCGGACGTGTGAGTAATATCCTTAAAGTGTTTAGTTTTGCGAATATGTGGTTGGAAGTCGGCGGACGGCGACTTGGACGCGCCGATATTAGCAATTATGCGCAAACGTTGGATATGAAAAATGCGATGTTGACAACAACATTTGATTACTCCGACAAGGTTTCCGTGAAACAAGATATGATGGCATTGCGGCACTTGCCTCATACGGCACTCATCGACCTCGAAATTACGGCAAAACAAGATTGCGAAATCACGGCGGCGAGTTTTATCGAAGCACCAGAAAACTTGAAAGAAGTCAAAAATATGTATGCCGAGATTGATAGACCTCATGTTTTGATTCCGTTGATGACTTCGGTGGCGAAAAGTCCGACGAGCAAACATACTGTGGCGGTTTCAAATGCTTTTTTGTTTGAAGAAGCGCATGGACAAGAGCCAAGACTGATTCACGAAGATTGGGATTACAATATGCACTTGACGAAATTCAAAAAATCGTTGAAAGCTGGACAAAAATATCGTTTCAGCGTCGTCGGTTCCGTGATTTCGACCGCGCATACCGCAGACCCACACAATGAAGCCGAACGAATGACCATTTTTGCTGCCCTCGAAAAACATGATCGGCTATTGAATCGGCATCGCGCCGCTTGGAATCAATTGTGGGAAAGTGATATTTTAGTCGAAGGAGATGTTGTGGCTCAACGAGATATACATTCTGCTTTATATCATTTGTATTCGTTCGTTCGGGAAGGCACGCCTTATAGTTTATCGCCGATGGGCTTGTCGGGTTTGGGTTATAATGGACACGTTTTTTGGGATACCGAACTTTGGATGTATCCTCCGTTGTTGACATTGCACCCCGAATTGGCGCGTTCGGCGATGGAATATCGGTATAATGGTTTGGAAAAAGCAAAATCGAATGCCTCTGGTTATGGTTACAAAGGGGCAAAATATCCTTGGGAAGGCGATGATTCTGGACAAGAATCGACTCCCGTTTGGGCATTGACGGGACCGTTTCAACACCATATTACAGGTTGTGTGGGTTACGCGATGTGGAAATATTATCAAGTAACGAAAGATATAAATTGGTTAAAATCAAGGGGTTATCCTGTTTTGAAAGAAACTGCGGATTTTTGGGCGAGTCGCGCAGAGCAAGGAACGGATGGCAAATATCATATTATCAACGTCGTTTGCGCAGACGAATGGGCGGAAAATGTGGATGATAATGCGTTTACAAATGGAATTGCAAAAGAAGTTTTAGGGTACGCGACTTTGGCAGCAACGACTTTGGGATTACAGCCCGACCCACTTTGGAAAACAGTGGGCGATAATATCGTGATTTTGAAATTTCCCGACGGCACGACGCGAGAACATGCAACTTATAAGGGTGAAATTATTAAACAAGCGGATGTCAATTTGTTAAGTTACCCATTGAGTGTCGTGACAGACGCGCCGACGATTTTAAAAGACTTAAATTATTACGAGAAAGTGTTGGCGGATTACCAACCTGGACGCAAAGGGCAAAGTCCAGCGATGGCTCATGCGATTTATTGCATCCTACATGCGCGACAAGGTGATACCGAAAAAGCATACAAAATGTTTTTAGATGCACATAAACCGAATCAAGTACCGCCTTTTGGCGTGTTGTCGGAAACAGCGGGCGGGACAAATCCCTATTTTGCCACAGGCGCGGGTGGCTTTTTGCAAACGTTGATAAATGGTTTTGCAGGATTGGAAATCACCCCGCAAGGCATCGTTCAAAAGTATAAACCCGTGTTGCCAAAAGCATGGAAATCATTGACTATCAAAGGAGTAGGTATAGATAAAAAAACATTTGTGGTGAAATAGTCGAATTAAAAATTACGAAGCGAATTGAAACACAAATGACACGGATTTTGCAGATTTACACAGATTTTTTTGAATTTATGCTTAAAATCCAACACAAATTCAAAAAAATCCGTGTAAATCCGTAAAATCTGTGTCATCCGTGTTCCAATTCACTCTACACTTTTTTTGTCACGTATTGAATTCCTACTTAATTCAAAACTCAAACCGTTTGCAATTTCGATTCCATCGCTATTTGCACCGCTTTTGCCGCCGATTCGAGTTCCGCCTGCGTATTATAATAGTGTGGCGAAAAGCGAATTGCCCAATCCACATCCTTTTTATTGTAATCCACCAACGCAAAATGCCTAAAACTCATCGAAAAATTCAAGTTATGCTTTTTCAAAGCCGCTTTCATGGCTTCAGGCGTGATGCCCTCCACCGCAAACGTGACAATGCTGCCCAATCGAACCCCTTGATCCAACACACGAACCCCTTCAATTTTGCTCAAAAGTTGGCGCAAAATCGCTCCATTTTGCACATTCATTTTCTCTATATCATTGATATTCAATTGGTTAAGGTAACGCAAGGCTTCCGCCAAACCAATCACATTCGCACTCGCATTTTCCCATAATTCAAATTTTTTTGCCGTCGGTTTGCTGCGATATTCATTTTCCGCGACCCAATCCGCGCCACTCATATCCAAAAATAACGGTTCTAAACCCGCTTTCAACGCTTTATCCGAAACATACAAAAAGCCAATCCCTCTCGGACCGCGCAAAAATTTACGAGCCGTCGCCGTCAAAAAATCACATTGAATTTTTTGAACATCCACCGCAATCTGCCCCATCGACTGACACGCATCCACCAAATACCAAATATTTAACTCATGGCACAACTTTCCAACCGCCTCCACAGGCTGAATCAACCCCGAATTCGTCGGAATATGCGTCACCGCCACCAAAACAGGCTTATGTTTCAACATTAATTGTTTAAAACTAATCAAATCCAAATCCCCAGCAGGTCGATTCCCACCCCGAACAATCTGAATTCCAAACCGTTTTTGCAACGACATGAAAACAATTTGATTTGAAATATAATCATCATCCGTTGTCAAAATCACATCTCCTTTTTTAAACGGGATAGATGACAACGCCTTATTATAAGCATCGGTCGCACTACCCGCCAACGCCATATTAAAAGCATTGGTATTCAATAACTTAGCCGCTTCATCGTAAAAAGCAAGCAGCGCACTTTGACGCAATTCAGCGAGTTCGTAACCGCCCATTTCTGCTTCTTTTTCTAAATATTCAGTCATTGCACGCGTGACAACCGTAGGAGGGAGCGAAGCACCTGCATTATTGAGGTGGATTTGGGAAAGGCAATGAGGCGTTTCCTGCCGAATTTTTTTAAGATTCATACCAAAATTTTTAGTTGATGAAATGATTGGTTTTCAAAAAGCACGCGGCAAATCTATATAAATTAAATGAAAGTAGTAGGTTTAACGTAAAAAAAAGCATCAATGCTTGGTAAATAAATTTTCAAGGCTCTTTTATTAAAAATAAATTTTATTTTTTCTATACTGACTTTTTTGCGCAGCTCACAATTTCTTGGAACTAAACCAACGTTCTTTATAAGATTTACCATCCCACTCCAAGTAAAGCGTATCACTTGGGTTTTATAATTTATTTTCATTTTTTTTGAATTCGATTTATCCATTGTGCCGAACTTTTGCGTTGATTCAAAATGGTCTGCATCTATATTTGCGTTTGATTTTTTCATTAAAACTCGCATCCAAGTTAAATGATTTTACTGAAAATGCAAAGTGGTATTATAAATCTTTATTCATTTTATAGAAATGAATAGTAAATTTATAGTAAAAAAATGTATTTTTAGAAAAAATATATTTCTAAAAATTAGAAAAATATTTTTTTTATAGAAAAGTGTGTTTATCTTTGTGGCATGAAATACAAAATAAGTGAATATGCTGCCTTACACCAACTCAGTTATCGAACCATTTGGAATCGAGTGAAGTTAGGGGAATTACAGGTTGAACGCACCTCAACCAATCGTTTGTTTATAGTATCCGATACCGCGATAGCCGAACGGAAGGTTGGGATTTATGCTCGCGTGTCGAGTTCGGAAAATAAAGAGAATTTAGAACGTCAAAAAGAACGATTGATTAGTTATTGTAATGCAAAAGGTTACCAAGTTGAAAAAGTGATTATAGAAATTGGAAGTGGCTTGAATGATAAACGTCCCAAGTTGGAGAAATTATTATTAGATACGAACATTAATGTGATTGTGGTGGAACATTCGGATCGATTAGCCCGCTTCGGCTTGAATTACATCGAAAAACTGCTGTCGCAACAAAATCGAAGCATTGAAATTTTGAACCCACCTCAAGATGAAAAAGCGGATTTAATGGAAGATTTTGTGTCGTTAGTGACCTCTTTTGCAGCTCGTTTATACGGACAGCGGCGCAGTAAAAGACAAACCGAAAAATTAATTGCTTCTCTAAATAGCCCCTTATGAAATTAGTAAAACAAATCCATATTGCTCGGGGACACCCCGATTGGTCGGAATGTGACCGCTTGTGTTGGTTATCCAAAAACCTTTATAATGCGGCTTTATATACCCAACGTCAAAATTATCAACAAGGATTGGGATATATTTCGTACAAAAATTTGGCAAAACAATTTGCGGAGTCCAATCAAGTCGATTTTAGAGCCTTACCTGCGAAGGTCTCCCAGCAAACGTTAAAGTTGCTGGATCAAAATTATCGTTCCTTTTTTGCGGCATTAACGGTTTACAAAGCCCATCCCGAACGATTTCAAGGTTGCCCCAATCCCCCGTATTACAAACCGAAATTGGAAGGACGGTTTGTAATCCAATATTCGGCGCAATCCATTCATCAAGGGGCTTTAAAAAAGGGTTTTTTAGTGTTGAGTCAAACGGGGATTCGGTTTGAAACGCCTTTGAAAGACCTGAATGAAGTCCGAATTCTTCCCCTGAACGACCAGACCTATCGGATTGAAATCGTTTATGAAACGGTCGTTGCTCCGCCTGTTCAAAGTGACGTTTTGGCAGGCATAGATCTAGGCGTGAGTAATTTAGCAACGATTGTCACCAATACAGGTCATAAACCCTTGATTCTCAATGGAAATCCACTCAAATCCATCAATCAATTTTATAATAAAAAATTAGCCACCTTAAAACAAAAGTTACCTTTTTCTAAAAATAAAAAAGGAGAAAACATCCAACAAAAAAAGAGTAAGAAGATTCAAAAATTGACCCAAAAACGGAATTACAAGGTCAAAGATTACTTGCATAAAGCGAGTCGGAAAGTGGTTACACACCTGCAACAAAACAAAGTTTCAAAGATTGTCATCGGTCAAAATAAGGGCTGGAAACAAAAGATTAACATTGGATCCATCAATAATCAAAATTTCGTTGCAATACCACACCATCGTTTCATTGAAATGCTCACCTATAAATGTCAATTCGTGGGGATTGAAGTCGTTTCTCGGGAAGAAAGGTACACTTCCAAATGTAGTTTTTTAGACCGAGAAGCCATTCGACATCATGCCCAATATCAAGGAAAACGCATTTACAGGGGATTATTTCGTACTTCAACAGGCGAAACGATTAATGCGGATGTGAATGCTGCCGCTAATATTCTCAAAAAGGAAGTCCCTACTGCATTTGATGCGAAGGGGATAGAGGGCGTACGAGTAAGTCCAGTGAAAGTAGCTGCATAGCTTACTACACAAAGTAATTTCTATATTTTTCTATAAAATTACTAACTATT